>NZ_JARDJH010000027.1:0-66560 GCF_039907755.1 Pseudarthrobacter sp. CC12
CTGTGTGTGGTAACCACCAACCTAAGAGGTCTTCACCTATTCACGACGTAACCAACGTCCTGACTCAGTACACCTAGCTGCGGATGGTTGTTTTCATTTCGTCAGTGGCCTTCTTGCCGGCCTCGTCCGTGGACAAGCGTTCAAAGAGGACCTCTGAGGTGTACCGCTTGATGATCCCCTGGATGGCACCTGCACCCTTGGGCGGCGGGGCCGGAGCCTCTCCCAGTTCATCCTTGATCTCGTCGATGAACTTGACCACCTTGGTATCGGCCGGAGTCAGCTTGGGCGCGATGGCTGCACGGACATCCGAGTTAGGATAAACGCCGCGGTCCGCCAGGAGTGCCTCGCCGGCCTTCACATTGTTGGTGAGGAAATCGATGAACTTTGCCGCTTCCTGCGGGTGTTTGGTGCGTGAGGAGGCGGACCAGAACTGCGAGGCCTTATACCAAAGCTTCGCCTCATCGGCGGCACCGGCTTTGGAGGGGAAGCGCAGGATCTTCAGGTCGCCGCCGGAGGCCTTTTCCAGCGCCGGAGCCTGGTTGGACCACCAGAAGGCCATCGCGTTCTTTCCGGTTGCCAGGCCGCTCTGGTCCAGCGGCGCGGCATCAGCCTCCACCACTTCGGCAGCAGGCGGTACGGCCTTGTTTTGGCTCAACTGCTTCAGGAATGCCCACCAGCCGGCGATGTCGGCCGGTTCGAAGCCCAGCTTGCCATCAGGGGTGTAGAGCGACTTTCCGTTCTGTCGAAGCCACACACCCAGGGAGGCCTCGTCGGTTCCGTAGGCGGCCGAACCGTACGTACCTTTCGGGGACTTGGCAGTAATGTCGGCCGCGATGCGCCCAAAATCCTCCCAGGTCCACGTGGAGTCGTTCGGCAGTGGTACGCCGGCTGCCTGGAAGACCGCGGGGTTGGCCAGGATGGTGGCCGCGTTGATGCCAGCGGCAATACCGGTCAACCCCTTATCGCTCCTGCCTGCATTCAGCGCCGCCTCGTCAAGCTTTGAGGTGTCGATGCCGTACTTGGAGAGGTCAAGGAGCGCGCCTCGGCTCGAGTATTCGGTAATGTACTTTTCGTCCATCTGGATGACGTCGGGAGCATCGTTGGCCGCCGTCTGGGTGGCGAGTTTGTCCCAGTAGCCACTCCAGTCACCGAACTCCGGCTTGACCGTGATGTTGGGATTTTCGGCCTCGAACGCTGCGATGGCCGCCTGGGTCAACTGCGCCCGTTTGTCACCTCCCCACCAAGTGAAGCGAAGTTCCACTTTGCCGTCCGCGCTTTTCGGTGCTGCTCCTCCGCCGCAGGCGCTGAGGGCCAGGACGGCTGCCGTCGCGGCAGCAACCGCTATCGCCCATCGGACCCGGCCCTTCCCGGGACGGCGGGGCGCGCCTGGTGCGGGAGCCCTTGGGGGCTGATGTGCAGGCGCCGCGGGGCGGGGTGAACGTGGCACTGTGAACTCCGATCATCGTTGATCTGTCGGGGATGGGGGCTGAACTAAGGAAGGCGAAGCGTGAAAGCGCTTTCCATAACTAATAATACAAGCTTATAACTTGTAGAACAAGATGCTGGGCGCGTTGAAAGACTTGAGGCGACGGACCCCTTGTCACTAAGCGCGTTCGGCCTGGACCCCCAGGGCGCCGCACGGCCTGGAGACACCGCTTGTTGACGCACCAACAACCCTTTGTTAAGTTGAGAGAAACCGTTTTCTTGGTGGTTATGCCTCCCGTAGACAGCCGGCGCCACGGTCCATGAATACGCATTCCGAGGAAGGAGCCGGCCAATGAGCCCAACACCAAGGCCCAGCGCCATCGCCGGCTACGAGGACTGGCCGGCCTACGTGCGCAGCAAACCACGGCACCGGGCGTCGGCAGCGGCGGCTCAGGAACTATCGGACGCCCTGGGTGTACCGGGTCCGGTGGCACCGCCGGATGTGACGGTGCAATGGGAACGCACGCACGACGGCGCCACCACCTCCCAGCTCAGCTGGCAGTTGGGCTTTGGGCCCCGCACCACGGGCTGGCTGGTGCGGCCTGCCGGGCACCCAGGTCCCCTGCCGGGCGTCCTGGCACTGCACTGCCACGGCGGCAACAAGTTCGGCGGCGCGGACCGGCTGGTGGAGCTTCCCGATAACCATCCGTCAGCCGCATCCGCCCGTGCCGGGCACTACGACGGCCGCGCCCTGGCTACTGACACCGCCCGAAGGGGCTTCGTCGTCCTGGCCCATGACACCTTCACCTGGGGCAGCCGCCGCTTCGACCTCTCCTCAGCTCCATGGCGCACTGCAGCGGCAGCGGCGGCGCAGCACGCGCAATGGCGGGAGGACGGCGTCGCTCCTTCCGCCGCGGACGAATACAACGCGGCCGCGGGCTTCCACGAGGACACGATTGCCAAAGCGGCAGGGCTGCTGGGCACCAGCCTGGCAGGCATGGTGGCACATGACGACCTCGCCGCCCTGGAAGTCCTGGCCGCCCGGCCCGGCGTGGACCAGGACCGGCTGGGCTGCATCGGATTCTCCGGCGGAGGGGGCCGCTCGCTCACCCTGGCTGCCCTGAGCCCCCGGATCCGGGCCTCCGTGGTGGCATGCATGATGACCACCTTCGAATCCCTCTTCCCCGCCTACCTGGACGCACACTCGTGGCTGCTTCAGACTCCGGGCCTGTGGAAACTGGGCGACTGGCCGGAGCTTAGCGGCAGGTCGGCGGCGGCCCGGCTCCTGGTGCAGTACGCCCTTGCCGATGAGCTCTTTCCCGAGGACGGCATGCGCCAGGCGCACCAACTGCTGGAATCAATGCATGCCGGCACCGGCAGGTACACGGGCAGCTTTTGGCCCGGAGGCCACGTATTCACTGCTGCCATGCAGGACGAAGCCCTCCATTTCCTGGCGCAAGCCTTGGCCCCGCAACCCCTCCCCACCTCTCCCCAAGGACCCCGATGACCACACAGCATTCCACCGCCGCGGACCCGACGCACCAACAGGGCGCTGCTGCCTCCGTCCCGAGGGTGGCCCTTGTGGGCGTACATGGCTTCGGCGAACATCACCTCGCCAACCTGGCCCGGCTTGAAAAAACCGGCGCACTGGAACTGGTAGCTGTTGCCGATCCCAATCCGCCGCACCCCGGCACCCTCGCCGGGTCGGTCGCCGTATTCCCCGATTTCGCCGCGCTGCTGGCCGCCCGGCCGGGCGCCGACGTCGTCATTATTGCCACCCCGATCCAGACGCATGCCCCGCTGGCGGCCGCGGCGCTGGAAGCCGGAATGGACGTCTACGTCGAAAAGCCGCCGGTGGCGTCGCTGGCCCAGTTCGAGCAGGTCGTTGCTGCCGCGAACGGCAATGGCCGCCTGGTCCAGGTGGGCTTCCAGAGCCTGGGGTCCCACGCCTTGCCGGCCATCAGGGAGATGGTGGAGGCAGGGAACATCGGTACGGTCTTGGGCATCAGCGCCAGCGGCCAGTGGCTGCGGACCAAGGCATACTTCAAGCGGTCGCGCTGGGCCGGAAAACGCAACCTGGACGGCACGGACGTGGTGGATGGCGTGGCAACCAATGCGCTGGCCCACGCCGTTGCAACCGGGCTGCATCTGGCCGGGGCGCACACTGCTGCCGACGTCGCCTCCGTGGAAACTGACCTGTACCGGGCCAATGACACCGAAAGCGATGACACCTCCATCATCCGGGTCCGCACCGCGCCGGGAACCACGCTGTTGTGCGCCCTGACGCTCTGCGCGCCTGATCAGCTCGACCCCACCGTCACCGTGCACGGAACGCTGGGCGACATTACCCTTTCCTACACGAAAGACGAGGTGGTCATCACTACCCCGGACGGCGAGCGCCGGGAGTCGTACGGCCGGACCGACCTGCTGGAGAACCTGCTCGCCTCCCGCGCCACCGGCGTGCCGCTGCTGTGTGGGTTGGAGGATACCGGTGCGTTCACCACCGTGCTGGAGGCCATCCGCACTTCACCGGACCCGGCCCCGATAGGCGCCGAACACCTGGCCTGGGAAGGCGAGGGAGACGACGCCCACCCCGTGGTTCGCGGCATAGCGGACCTGATCCAGCGGGCCGTCAAGGCGCAGGCTACCTTCGCCGAACTGGGCGTCCCCTGGGCCCGCCACCTTCCGCCAGTCCACACGCTGAGCGTGGACGGCAGGCCCGTAGCCGAGTACCAGGACGGCAGCCATGTCCGTGCAGTCTCGTCCCCGCGCCCCTATCTGCACCCGGTCCGCACCCTGGGCGGCACCGTGGTCACGGGCCACCAGCCACTGGACCATGTGTGGCATCTGGGCGCCGGGGTGGCCCTGCAGGATGTGGACGGCGTGAACTTCTGGGGCGGACGCACCTACACCCGCGAAGCCGGCCAATACGTCTGGCGCCCGGACCACGGCACCATCACGGTCACCGGCACCACCGCCGGGCAGCATGATGCGCGCGAAGGCCGGCCCGGACGGCTGCAGGAGACCTTGAGCTGGAACGGCCCGGACGGCGCACCCATCCTCCTGGAGGAACGCACCTGGGCGTGGTCCGGCGTCGCGCCCGCCATCTGGCGCCTGTCCCTGGACTTCGCCCTCTCCCCCGCCGGAAACAAGCCTGTCAGCCTTGGCAGCCCGGGATCCAACGGCCGGTTCGGGGGCGGATACGGCGGGTTCTTCTGGCGCCTGCCCGCATGCGAAGGCGCCACGGTCTGGACGCCGGCAGGAAGCGGCGAGCCGGCAACGCACGGCAGCGTCGCGCGCTGGATCGCCTGGGCGGGAACGTTCGACGGCGGCCCGGCCACCTTGGTGTTCGTCGCCCCCAACGATGCTGCGGACCCGTGGTTCGTGCGGGTGGACGGCTACCCCGGCGTGGGGCAGTCCCTGGCCTGGGACTCACCTGTGATTGCCCGGCCAGGCAGCCCAGTGCGGCGCAGCATCACCGCTTTTGTGGCCGACGGAATCCTGGCCACGCCCGACGTCGAAACATTGATCCACCAGCAGGGAGACCCGTCATGAGCCAAACAACAACCACTGCCGCTCTCCGGCGGGAGCCGCGTGTGGCTCCAGGCGCGCCGGCAGACCGCGCCATCAAGCGGCGCCGGGTGCTGGACATCCTGGATGCCGCGGGCCGAGACTCCTTGCTCCTGACCACCACAACGGCCCTCTCCTGGTACCTGGACGGCAGCCGGGTGCACATCAGCCTGGCCGGTGATCCCATCGCCGCCCTCCTGGTGGACCGCGATGGCGACCATCTGGTGACGTTCAACAACGAAGCCGCCCGGATTGCTGCCGAAGAGCTGCCAGCCGGTGTTAACCTGCACACCGTCCCCTGGTACGGGGACCTGCACCAGGCTGCGGCCGCCGTCGGCAGTTCCACCGCTCCACCGCTGGCGGAGGCGGACGCTGCCGTACAACTGCGCGCCGCCCGGCAGCAGCTCCTCCCCGCGGAGAGCGCCCGCTACTCCCACCTGGGCGCGGAGCTGGCAGGCATCATGACGGACGTCCTGTCCGCCGCCCGGCCGGACACCACGGAATTCGAGCTCGCTTCAGCGCTTGCCGGGCGCGTGGTGGCGGCCGGTGCGGAGCCCCTGGTACTCCTCTGCAACGGCAGCTCCCGCAGCACCTTCCGCCACCCGCTGGCAACGCATTCCCCTCTCGGCAGGCGTGCCATGGCGGTGGCCTGCGCCCGCCGCGACGGCCTCATTGCCAACATCACCCGCTGGATCAGGTTCGACGCCGGCACCCCGGAAGAGCGCGACGCCGAGGCCCGCATCGCGGCAGTTGAGGCAGACATCTTCGACGCTACGGTTCCCGGCGCACGGCTGGACAGGATCTTCGCCGGGATCCAGGCCGCCTACGTCCGCCATGGTTTCGGGGCGGACCAATGGGAGCAGCACCATCAGGGCGGCCCTGCCGGTTACGCGGGCCGGGACCCCCGGGCGACGTCCGCCGCGACGGACACGGTGATCCTAAACCAGGCCTTCACCTGGAACCCGTCGGGTCCCGGGGTCAAGATCGAGGATACGGTGCAACTCACGGCGTCCGGACTGCAGGTCCTTACCGTGGACCCCCGCTGGCCGGTGGCCACCGTGAACGGGCTGGACCGGCCGGTGACGCTGCAGCTGTAACAAAGGTCGCAGGCAAGTACCCCGGAGCCGAACGGCTCCGGGGTTTTCTCCGTCTGACGCCCGCTCTCG
Source organism: Pseudarthrobacter sp. CC12 (assembly GCF_039907755.1). NCBI lineage: Bacteria > Bacillati > Actinomycetota > Actinomycetes > Micrococcales > Micrococcaceae > Pseudarthrobacter > Pseudarthrobacter sp. CC12. Next base: position 6,162 of record NZ_JARDJH010000027.1, read on the forward strand.
ACGCGCAAATTCACTGTCGACCCGCGCGTACCCTAACGCACCCCATATTTGGGCGCGTCCGGGAATCTGCGCGTCGGAGGAAAATTTGCGCGTCGCCAGGAGCCTCGCACCCCTACAACGCGCGCACAGTCATGGCGGTCTGCGGGAGCATTTGTACTCGTCCCGTATTCGGTGACCGAGCGTGTTACGGAAGCACCAGCTCCCCGTCCACGCGGCGCGGGATGTGCAGCGGGTTGCCGTCATGCAATGCCGGGTGCAAGACGGCTGCCGGGGCGTCCTGGTAGGCCACGGGGCGCTGGAACCTGCGGACCGCCGTCGCGCCCACCGAGGTGAAGAGCGACGTGGTGGCCGGGTACGGACCGCCGTGCTGCTGGGCCCAGTTGACGGCGACACCCGTGGGCCAACCGTCGAACAGTACACGTCCTGCGAGCCCGGACAGCTGCTCCACCAGCCCGGCAATGTCCTCGCCGGGCTGGGCGTGGAGCGTGGCCGTCAGGCTTCCCGGGACCGTGGCCAGCACTGCGGACAGCTCGTCCTGGTCCGCGTACTCGATGAGGATGGTGGTGGGGCCGAAGCACTCTTCGAGCAATTGTCCCGGATTGTCCAGCACCTTGGCGGCGGTGGTGGCGAAAACCACCGGGGCCGCACCGTTGGCGGCTGCGTCCTGGTCTACGGTGCCGCCCACCACGTCCACCCCGTCCACGGAGGCAAAGCTGCGCAGCCCGTCCGGGTACGCCTCCGCAATGCGCCTGGTAAGCATGGCATGGGCGGCCTTGTCCTTGCTGGCCTCCGCCACGCCTGCCGCGAAGGACGTTCCGGCGGGGATGAACACCAGGCCTGGCTTGGTGCAGAACTGGCCGGCACCAAGGGTGAAGGATCCTGCCAGTCCCGCGACGAGTTCCACGGAGCGCTCCCGCAGCGCGGCCGCCGTGATGACCACGGGGTTCAGGCTGCCCAGCTCCCCATAGAACGGGATGGGGTCCGGACGGGAGGTGGCGAGGTCGAACAGGGCACGGCCGCCGGGAATGGACCCGGTGAAGCCCACGGCCTTGATGGCGGGATCCTGCACCAGTGCCGTGCCCACCTCCCGGCCGCTGACCAGCGCGAACAGGCCTTCCGGTGCACCCGCCCCGCGCAGGGCCTCCGCGACGATGGCGGCGGTCCGTTCCGAAAGGCGGAGGTGGCCCGAGTGCGCCTTGACGATCACGGAACAGCCGACGGCGAGCGCCGAGGCGGTGTCGCCCCCGGCCACGGAGAAGGCAAAGGGAAAATTCGAGGCCGAGAACACCGCGACGGGGCCGATGGGCCGGAGGATGCGGCGCAGGTCGGGCTTGGGCGGGGCGGCTGAGGGGTCCGCGTGGTCGATGATCGCTTCGAGGTAGGAGCCCTCGGTGATGACGCCCGCGAACAGCCGCAGCTGGCCGGTGGTGCGCGCAACCTCCCCCGTCAGGCGTGGGACGCCCAGGCTGGTCTCGGCATCGGCGATCTCCACCAGTTCGGCGGCGTTGGCATCCAGCGCGTCGGCCACCGCGTTAAGCCATCCCGCACGCTCTGCATCAGATGCGGCCGCGGAGATCCTGGCTGCCGCCGTGGCGGCAGCGGTGAGTTCGGACAGGGAAAGTGTTGCTGTTGTCACGTGAGGTACCTGTTCTTTTGGAATTCTTGGCTACAAAGCGTCCCGGAAGCGGAACCCCAGTCCGGGCTGGTCCGTGAGGGTCACCCGGCTGTTACTGAACCGCACGGGCGCCGGCGCGTCCAGGATCCCCAGCTGTTCGAACGACGCCTCCTCGACGTCCTCCACCAGGGTGGGCTCCGCCAGCGTCAGCGCCAGCTGGCCGGAGAGTTCCGGCAGCAGGTGCGGCATGACCTTGATGCTGTGGGTACGGGCGAGCTCCACGATCCGCCGGAACGGGGTAATGCCGCCAACCCGGATGATGTTGGGCTGGATGATGTCCACCGCCTCCGCCTCGATGAAGTCGCGGAACCGGTAGATGGTGTGCAGATTTTCGCCGAGGGCGATGGGCACCGGTGAATGCTTGCGCAGCCTTCGGTAGGCCCACAGATCGTCCGCGCGGAGGGGTTCCTCCAGCCAGTCCAGCCCGAATTCGGCCAGGACCTCCAGAGCGCGCAGGGTGGTGGGCAGGTCCCAGCGCTGGTTGGCGTCGATCATGAGCCTGCGGTCCGGCCCCAGGACTGACCGCACTGCTGCCACGCGTTCGCGGTCCTCGCGGAGGTTCGGTTTGCCTACCTTGATCTTCACTGCCTGGTGGCCGGCCGCAACCCAGCGTTCGGTCTGTGCCACCAGCTCCTCCAGGGTGTAGTGCAGGTTCACGCCGGAGCCGTAGACCTCGGCTGACTCCTGCCGCTGGCCCAGGAGGCCGGTGACGGACGTCCCCGCGCGGCGTGCCTGCAGGTCCCACAGGGCAAGGTCCACCCCGGCCATCGCAATGGTGGTTAACCCTCCGCCGCCCGCTTCATGCAGTCGTTTCCACAGGGTGTCCCAGACAGCTTCGGGGTTCGCCGGCAGGCCGCTGACAAAGGGCGCGATGTCATAGTCCAGCAGCGCCTTGACCGCCTGCGGTCCGATGGTTGGCGTCCAGGAGAAACCGTGCCCCGCACCGCCGTCGTCCGTGTGAAGCTCCGTGACGATCACGTGGTTCTCCGGCGCCTCCACACCCCAGTGCCGGCGGAGTGGGACGGTCAGGAGCCGGGTGGACAGGCCTGTGATGCGTGGGGTGCTGCGCGTGGCCGCGGCCGCCGGGGCGCTCATCAATGCCCGGCCAGCTCGTAGCCCTTGGCGAGGATGGCCTTAAGCTCCAGTAGTTGGTCCTCCGTGGGATCCACCAGCGGCGGGCGTACCGACCCGACCGGCAGTCCACCCAGCCGCAGCCCGGCCTTGACCAGCGACACCCCGAACCCCGGAGTCTGGTCGCGCAGGCGCACCAGGGGTGCATAGAACCCTTCGAGCAGGGCGTTGCGGCGGTCCTCATCCCCGGACTCATAGGCATCGTAGTAGGCCTTCGCAATTTCCGGGGCCATGGCGAACGCCGCGGAGGAGTACAGCGGGATGCCCAGGCCGCGGTAGGCGCCCTGGGTCAGTTCAGCCGTGAGGAGTCCGTTGAAGAACGCGAAGTCCGTCCGGCCCGTTGCCTTGACAGCAGTCACGATTTCCTGGGCCAGGCCAACATCTCCCAGCCCGTCCTTGAAGCCAATGACCTTGGGGTTCGCGGCCAGCTTCGCCATGGACGCAGCGGTGAACTTGGCGTTCCCGCGGTGGTAGACAATGACCGGCAGGCTGCTGGCACCGGCGACAGCCTCGATGTAGGCCACCAGGCCGTCGGTGGGGCCGGTCACCAGGTAGGGCGGCAGCACCAGCAGGGCGTCGGCGCCGGCTTCCTCCGCGGCGCGGGCGGCGGCGAGGGCGTGGCCCAGCGGTCCACCGGCCCCGGCCACCACGGGGACCTTCCCGGCCACAACCTCGACGGCGGCCGCCACCACGGTGCGGACCTCATCGATGCTGAGGGCGTGGAATTCGCCGGTGCCGCAGGCAGGAAAGACGCCGCCGGGGCCGAAGGGCAGCCGGGAAGCGATGTGCTCCTTGAGCAGTTCCACGTCAACGGCGCCTTCGGCCGTGAACGGGGTGACGGGAAAGAACAGTACGCCGTCGAATTTCATGGTGTCTCCTTGCTCCCGCCGCTGGCAGTAACCAGCGCGGAAGCCTCGTCGTTGAGGGTGTGTCGGGACGTGAGTTCGGTGCGCCAGCTGCGCCGCGGCTGCCAGCCCAGGAGTTCCTCTGCCTTGGCGATGGAGAAGGCGGGACTGGTTCCGGTCAGGCCTGCACTCAGGGCTTCGCTGCCTGGCAGGAACCGGGGCATGAGCTCCGCAAGCGGCGCGGTTGCCAATGCGTCCGCGGCTCCGACGAAGAAGGTTTCCCCGTTGGGAATCTCGTCCATCTTTTGGAGCAGCAGGTCCAGGAAGTCCGCTACATCCCGCGCATCGACATAGTTGAACAGCGCCGGTGCAGAGAGGGCGGGGTCGGCGAGCCGTTCGGCGAGGGTGTGGCCCTGCTGCGTCGGGGCGCCTTCCCATTCTTCCGGGGAGATGACGAAGCAGGGGCGGAACGCGGCATAACGGGTCCTGTCCCCCTGGGCTGTGGCGAACATCTGCATGGTCTGCTCCGCGATGAGCTTGGACAGCGCGTAGGCGTTCCAGGGCTTCGGCGGCGTCCGTTCATCGAGCGGGAACGACGGCGGAAGCCAGCCCGCGGGCGAGCCGTAACCGAGCACGGTGGGGCTGCTGGCGGTAATGATTTTGGGCACCCCCACCTCCGTCGCCGCGCTGATCACGGCGAAGGCGAGCCGGGTGTTTGTGGCGAAAATGACGTCCTCCGGCGCACTGAACGGCACCGCAATCGCCGCAAGGTGGATGACGGCGTCGGGCTTTGCCTCCCGGAGGAGGCGCAGCGCCTCTCCAGGAGCCAGGAGGTCCGTGGTTTCCTGCACGACGCCGGGCGGCAGCAGTCCTGTGGGCACGGCCTCGCGGTCCACGGAGGTGATGTGGTGGCCGGCCTGGGCGAGGCCCGCCACCACGCTGCGTCCCAGGCGGCCGGAGCCGCCGGTGACAAGGATCCTGCTCATGGTGTCCCCTACCTGCCGCGGCGAAGGTCGACGCCGAGGTCCAAATCCTGGACGCGCACGGGCAAGGACGTTTCCAGGGACCGGTTGCCGGCAATACCCACGGACACCGAGCGCAGCCCGTCCAGGTATCCGGAGGGACGGCCCAGCGGGTCCTCGCCCGGGCCGTTGAAGAGGTCTGAGAGCAGGAGTTCGTCACCGCCGCCGTGGCCGCCTTCACCGTTGACGATCGGCACCTCGTACGCGGCCTCCCAGTGGCGCTGGACCACCAGCCGCTCACCGTTGCGGCGGACGGCGTCCTCTTCCTTCACCGGGGTTGCGGAAGGGTCCACGACGGTTTTCCGGTCGGCGCTGTGCACGACGGCAGCCCGTTCCACCACTTCAAGCTCGGCCCGGCCCTCGGTGCCGTTGACCGCTACCCGGTAGCCCTCCCACGGGCTGTGCGCGTTCAACGAATAGCTCAGGCGCGGCCCGCCCTGGTACTCCACCACCAGCGCCAGGTTGTCCTCAATGGTGATGCCCGCGGTGAAGACATCCTGGTCGCGGCGGTAGCCGTCGTAGTGTTCGTTGTCCAGGAAGAGCGCCTTGAGCCGCTCGTCCTCCCTCAGGTCCAGCGTGAACGGGTCCTTCGGGCCGGCGGGGGCATCGGCGTCGGGCGTTCCGCGCTCGGGACGGGGGCCCAACCCGCGTTCGGCGGCGTTCTGGTCGCCATAGAACTTCAGGCCGCCGGAGGCGAAGACCCGCTCCGGGACGTCGTCGATCCACCAGTTGACCAGGTCGAAGTGGTGGGAGGCCTTGTGGATGAGGAGGCCACCGGAGTTCTTCTTATCCCGGTGCCACCGCCGGAAGTAGTCCGCGCCGTGGACGGTATCCAGGACCCAGCTGAAGTCAACCGAGGTGACCTTGCCGATCACGCCGCTCTTGATGATTTCCTTGAGCGCGCTGTTGCGCGGCGAGTAGCGGTAGTTGAAGGTGACCACCACGTTCCGTCCGGTCTCGTGGACGGCCTCGACAATGCGGCGGCAGCTTTCGGCGTCAATGGTCAAGGGCTTTTCGACGACGACGTCCGCACCGGCCCGGAGCCCCTCCACGATGTAGTCGGCGTGGGTGTAATCGGGTGTGGTGACGATGATCCGGCCGATGCCGTTGGCTTGGATGAACGCTGTCAGGTCCGCGGGATCAAAGGACGCCACCGGTCCCGGCGCGCCCAGTTGCTGGATGAGCTTCTGGTAGAACTCCACGCGACCAGGGTTCACGTCCGAGAAGGCCACCAGTTCGGCGGTGTCCGCGTGCTTGCCGTAGATGGCACGGATGTACATCTCGGAACGGCCGCCCGTGCCGATCAGGGCGATGCGGGTCTTCCCGCCGTCCTTGGCAGTGGCCTGCGCGGCAGCTGCGGCCGACGTCGTCTCGGCTGTGTTGACCATGGGGTCCCTTTCGAAAGCTCATTTACGGCCGTGGGAACGGCGCCTGTGGTTTGGCGGCGGCACTCTGCTGCCCCGATTGGAAAGCAGGTGAGAAAGCGTTTTCTCGGTTGTCTATAAAAGTTGTACCAACCCGGCGAGGCATCCGTCAACCATTTCCGGTACTGGAGGAAAGCGCTTTCTTCCCAGCCGGCTCAGGTCCCCGGCCGCCGGGCGGGGAACATGGCTGGGAAAAGCATAGAAATCGCTTTCCTGCCCCCATATATGCTGTCATTCAAAGCAGGTTGCCATCGCGGCCGGCCGCCCGGACACCATCTGGTCGCGGCAGCCCCGGCGGATGGCGCGAACGAAGGGTTCCCATGGCCAGGAAATCGGCAAGCGGCCGGATCGGCATCGCTGATGTCGCAGCCAAGGCGGGGGTTTCCCATGCCACGGTCTCGCGTGTCATGAACGGCAACTTCACCGTGGACCCGGACATTGCCGCCAGGGTCCGTGCAGCCGCCGCCGAACTGAAATACCAGCCCAATCCCGTGGGCCGGAGCCTGGCCCTCGGCAAGACGGACACCATAGGGATTGTGGTGCCGGACCTGGCCAACCCCACCTTCCAGGCGATCCTCCGCGGCCTAAGCCGGGCAGCCGCCCAGGACGGTTACCGCGTGCTTATCGCGGATTCATTCGAAGTGTCCAGCGAGGAGTCCATCCTCGCAGGCGAGGCGCGCAGGCGCTGTGACGGACTGGTCCTGTGCGCTCCACGCATGACCGATGCGGAACTGGAGGAGATCGCACCCTCGCTGCACCCGCTGGTGCTGATCAACCGCACCACCTCCACGCCGAACGTACCCAGCCTGGTGGTGGACTACGGCCAGGGCGTCCAGGACATCGCGGGGCACCTTGTGGAGCTGGGCCACACCCGCCTGGCCTTCCTTGCGGGCCCGCCCCGCAGCGCCTCCAATGAGATGCGCCTCCAAGGCCTGGAAACGTTCAAGGCCGCCCACCCCGAGGTGGAGGTGACCATGCTGGACGGTGGCTCGGACTTCGACACCGGCCATGGGGCAGTGGATGCCGTCCTGGCAAGCGGGGCCACCGGAATCCTTGCCTTCAACGACCTGGTGGCCATGGGCCTGATGAGCGGCCTCCACGAACGCGGGCTGGACGTCCCCGGCGACATCTCGGTAACGGGCTTCGATGACATTCCCTTTGCCAGGTATACGACGCCGGCCCTCACCACCGGCGCGGTCCCCATCACCGAACTGGGAGAGCAGGCCTGGCAGCAGCTCCGGGCGTTGATCCGCAACGAGGCAACCGGCACCCCCGGCGGCCACTACCAGCCGCGGCTCGAAGTCCGGGCCAGCACGGGCCCCGCCAAGGCGCCCCGCAGCACGGTCCACGGCTAAGCCTTTCATTACGCTGCGCCCAGGATTATCCCGCGCCCAGCCCGGCCTCTTTGTAGAACCCCTCGATATGGTCGGCCACCAGCCGGGCTGCCCGGCTCCCATCGCCCTCCTTGACCGCGGCGAGGATGGCATGGTGCTCGGTGCGCAGGCGCGAGGCTGTGGCGTTCCAGTCCGGCAGGTTTCCGGTCAGTCGGGCCGCGTACCCCTGGATGGATTCGCGCAGCGATCCCATCATGGCGCTGACCACCGCATTGCCGGCCGCGTGGGCCAGGGCCAAATGGAACCGGACATCAAGGGCCAGGAAATCATCCACGGACAGGCCTTCGGGCGCATCCATCGCCGCCAGGAGCGTGGCCGCCTCTTCCAGCTCCGGCGCATCCCGGCGTGCCTGGGCGGCAGCCCATGACTCCAGGAGGACCCGGGTTTCCACGATGTCTGCCACCGGCAGGTGCTGGGTGGCCACATGGAGCCGAAGGGCCGAGCCAAGGGCGGCGGCAGGATCAGAGATCACGACCGTCCCGGCGTCCGGACCGGAACCGACACCGGACCGCACTACGCCCATGGCTTCGAGGATCCGGATGGCCTCACGTACCGAAGTCCGGGAGACCTGGAGCTGTTCGGCCAAGGTGCGCTCCGCCGGGAGCCTGCCGCCGACCGCCAGGTCGCCGGCTGAGAGCCTGTCCTCGATCCAGTGCAGGACCAACTGGTGGGTGCGCATAGGCCAATGGTACTTGATGTGGTTGGACCACATGCCCTAGAGTGTGGTTGGACCATAGGAGGAGCCATGACCCACACCATCAAGCCCAATAATCCGGAAGCCACCCCGGCGCCGGATGCCACGGACATTCCCGCAGCGCCGGCACCCGCCAGGGCTCCGTCGTCGTCCGCTCTGCCTGCCGCCCTGAAGCGGCGCGTCCCCAAGTACTCGGACCTGGCGCCCCTGATGCAGTTCAAGAAGCCGGAGTTCAGCAGGGCTGCCCGGCTGCAGCGGGCCAGCACCATCTGGGAGCTCCGCGACATCGCCAAACGCCGCACCCCCAAGGCACCCTTTGACTACACGGACGGGGCCGCGGAAGAGGAGATCACCCTCCGCCGCGCCCGCCAGGCATTCCTGGACATCGAGTTCCGGCCCGGCATCCTGCGGAACGTCTCCAGCATCGACCTCAGCACTGAGATCCTGGGCAAGCCGTCCCGGCTCCCCGTCGGCATCGCCCCCACCGGCTTCACCCGGATGATGCAGTCCGAGGGCGAGTACGCCGGATCGCAGGCCGCCGAAGCCGCAGGCATCCCCTACACCCTGTCCACCATGGGCACCGCCTCCATCGAGGATGTGGCCCAGGCCGCCCCGAACGGCAGGAACTGGTTCCAGCTGTACCTGTGGACAGACCGGGACCGCTCGCTGGAACTCATTGAGCGCGCCGCCAAAGCCGGCAACGACACCCTCATGGTCACCGTGGACACCGCCGTGGCGGGTGCCCGCCTCCGCGACGTCCGGAACGGCATGACCATCCCGCCGGCGCTGACCCTCAAAACCGTGCTGGACGCCTCCTACCGGCCCGCCTGGTGGTTCAACTTCCTCACCCACGAGCCCCTGACCTTCGCCTCGCTGTCCCGCTACACCGGCACGGTGGCCGACCTGATCAACTCCATGTTTGATCCCACCCTCACGTTCGGGGACCTGGACTGGCTGCGCGAAACCTGGAAGGGCAAGCTGGTAGTCAAGGGCATCCAGACCGTCGAGGACGCCCGCAAGGTGGTGGACCACGGCGCCGACGGCGTGGTCCTGTCCAACCACGGCGGCCGCCAGCTGGACCGGGCCCCCATCCCGTTCCACCTGCTCCCGGAGGTCAGGCAGGCCTTCACCGCTGACAACAGTGACGCCGCCATCATGCTGGACACCGGCATCATGAGCGGCGCGGACATCGTGGCTGCACTGGCACTGGGCGCCGACTTTACGCTGATTGGCCGCGCCTACCTCTACGGGCTGATGGCAGGCGGACGCGCGGGCGTGGACAGGACCCTGCAGATCCTCGAGAAGGATATGGCCCGCACCATGGCGCTGCTGGGTGTCAGCCGGATTTCCGAGCTCACCCCGGACCACGTGCGGCTGCTGCCCCGGTAGGTCCTACTTCTTGCGCCCGAATTTCGGCAGGTTTGGGAGGTTGGCCAGCAGGTCGGCTGCCTTGGTGGCGGCGCGGCCAACGGTCCGTCCGATTTGCTGCGGCACGGTGTCGTCGCTCAACGGGGCGGCCGTACCGCCGGGAATGACGACGGCGGGGCTCAGCCCCGCGCCTTCCCTCACCAGGACGGGCGCAGGAATGTCCTCCCGGGCCGGCTGCGAAGGCCCGGCAGCCCGGGGGGCCTGCGGCGGTGGGGCGGCCGCTGCGGCGACGCTTTCCTGCAGGTGGGCCGGGACCGGCTGGTCGGCGCCCACCCGGACCGGCCCGTCCGGCGAGGCTGCGGCGCTGCCGCCGCTGCCGACGTCGAACGTCTCAAGCCAGCTGGCGATGCCCTCCAAAGGGCCCCGGTTCAGGGCGTAGTAGCGCTTCTGTCCCTGCGCGCGCATGCTGACCAACTGTGCTTCACGGAGGACTTTCAGGTGCTTGGAAATGGTGGGCTGGCTCGCCGCCAGTTCCTCCACCAGTTCCCCCACGGCTTTGTCGCCTGCCCGAAGCGCCACCAGGATGTCCCGCCGGGTGGATTCCGCTATGACGGCAAATACGTCGTCTGTCACCATGCCTCCCACCCTAGCGACATATACGTCTAAAGGCATCCACTATTTCGGCGGCACACGGTTTCGGCCGGACTAGTCGAACCAGGGGTCCAGCCCGTGCAGCGGGAACACTGCCTTGCGGGTGGCCATGACGGTGCGGTCCACGGCGTCGTTGGGGTCGAATCCCACTTCCCAGGAACGCCACCAGAGCTCCACGTCGTCCCCCATGAGGGTGGGCGCCTCCCTGCCGAACTTCTCCATCACGTACTCCCGCCAATCCCCCGGCACGGGAGTCCGGAGCGGCACGGGACGTCCGGCCGCGATGGCCACCAGGTGGCTCCAGGCCCTCGGCACCACGTCCAGCACGTTGTAGCCTCCGCCGCCGGTGGCGATCCAGCGGCCGCCGCAATAGCGCTCGGCCAGATTCCCGACGGCGCTGGCCGCCTCGCGTTGCCCGTCAACGCTGAGGTTGAGGTGCGTGAGGGGGTCGTTGCGGTGCGAATCGCATCCGTGCTGGCTGACGATCACCCCCGGTTCGAAGGCCCCCACAAGCTGGGGCACCACGGCGTAGAAGGCGCGGAGCCAGCCGGCGTCTGAGGTACCGGCCGGCAGGGCGACGTTTACGGCCGTCCCCTCGGCAGCCGGACCGCCGGTCTCGTTGGCGAAGCCGGTCCCGGGGAAAAGGGTCAGCCCCGTCTCATGCAGCGAGATCGTGAGGACCCGCGGATCGTCCCAGAAGATGTTCTGGGTACCGTCCCCGTGGTGGGCGTCGACGTCGATGTAGGCCACCTTGCCCACGCCGCCGTCAAGCAGCTTTTGCACGGCAAGGGCGGCGTCGTTGTAGATGCAGAATCCGCTGGCGCGCTCCCGGGCCGCGTGGTGCATACCGCCGCCGAAGTTCACAGCATGCACGGCCGATCCTTCCAGCAGGCGCTGGGCTGCCAGCAGCGAGCCGCCGGCCAGGCGGGCTGCGGCCTCGTGCATGCCGGCGAACGCGGGATCATCCTCGGTTCCCAGCCCTCGTGATTCGTCGGGGCGGGTGGGGTCCGCGCTGACCCGGCGGACTGCTGCCACATAGTCGGCCGAGTGGACGGACTCCAGCTCTGCGTCGGATGCCACCTCCGGAGCTGCCAGGTCAACGTGGTCCAGGTCGAAGAGCCCGAGGCTGCGTGAGAGGCGCGCGGTAAGGTCCATGCGCTCCGGTGCCATGGGGTGGCCGGGGCCGAAGTTGTAGGCTGTCATGTCAGGACTCCACGCCACCATCGTTGGCGGCGCGGGCTGGCGGAGTCCGGGCAAGTATGTCATCAATCACAGGCTACCCGAGCCTGTGCCGCCGCCGGCCCGGTCATGACGCCGGCTTTAGTGGTTTACTACTGAAGGAAGCCGTTTCAACCGAGGAAAAGCCACACATGACGCAAAGCCAGTCGAGGCCCCGGACGCCGGCCCCCTGGCACCCCCCGGCGCAGGACCGGGAGGGCCTCTGGATCTTCACCCGGCTGCGCGACTTCATTGACGACATTGCCAATACGTCCCCCGCGCGGCTGGCACTGACTGCGTTCGCCGCCGTCTGCACACTTTTTACTTTCCTGCTCACCCTGCCGGTCTCTGCCGCCGACGGAACCCCCACCCCCATCCACCAGGCGTTGTTTACGGCGGTCTCGGCGGTCTGCGTCACGGGACTCACGGTGGTATCGACGGCGGCCCACTGGTCCTTCTTCGGCCAGCTGGTAATCCTGGTGGGCATCTTCATCGGCGGCTTGGGCACCTTGACCCTCGCCTCGCTGCTCGCCCTCATGGTGAGCAAGCGGCTGGGCGTGCGCGGGAAGATCATCGCCGCGGAATCCATGAACAACGCAGGCCGCCTGGGCGAAGTGGGCACCCTGCTGCGGATCGTCATCACCACTTCAGTGGTGATCGAAGGCATCCTGGCGCTGGCATTGATCCCGCGCTTCCTTACTTTGGGCGAGCCGTTCTGGCAGTCTGTCTGGCACGGCATCTTCTACGCCATTTCATCGTTCAACAACGCCGGCTTCACCCCCCATTCGGACGGCATCGTGCCCTACGAAACGGACCTGTGGATCCTCATCCCCCTGATGGTGGGCGTCTTCCTGGGCAGCCTGGGCTTTCCCGTGGTGATGGTGCTGCAGCAGAACGGGCTGAACTGGAAGAAATGGAACCTCCACACCAAGCTCACCATCCAGGTCTCACTTATCCTGCTCGCCGCGGGCACGTTCCTGTGGGCCCTGATGGAGTGGGACAACGCCCGGACCATCGGACCGATGGGCCTCGGTGACAAGATCACCCACTCCCTGTTTGCCTCGGTCATGACGCGTTCAGGCGGGTTCAACCTGGTGGACCAGAACCACATGGAATCCACCACCAAGCTCCTGACCGACGCGCTGATGTTCGCCGGCGGCGGGTCGGCGTCGACGGCGGGCGGCATCAAGGTGACCACCATCGCCGTGATGTTCCTGGCCATCGTTGCCGAGGCCCGCGGCGATGCCGACGTGAAGGTGTACGGCCGGACCATTCCGCAAGGCACCATGCGGGTGGCCATCTCCGTGATCGTTGCCGGCGCCACCCTGGTTTCCGTCTCCGCCTTCCTGCTCCTGCAGTTCAGCGGCGCAACACTGGACCGGGTGCTGTTCGAGACGATTTCGGCCTTCGCCACCGTTGGCCTGAGCACCGGGCTCAGCGCCGAGGTGCCGCCCGAGGGAGTCTACGTCCTCACAGCCCTCATGTTCGCCGGCCGCGTGGGCACCGTAACCCTCGCCGCGGCACTTGCCCTGCGCCAGCGCAGCCAGCTGTACCACTACCCCGAAGAGAGGCCGATCATTGGCTAGTTCCACAGACGCCCCCCGGCGCCCCGCCCACAACGCTCCGGTCCTGGTGATCGGGCTGGGCCGCTTTGGATCATCCACCGCGGAGCAGCTGGTCAAGCAGGGCCGGGAAGTGCTCGCCATCGAACGGGACCGGAACCTGGTGCAGAAATGGGCGCCCCTCCTGACCCACGTGGTGGAGGCCGACGCCACCAACATTGATGCACTCCGCCAACTGGGCGCCCAGGAGTTCAGCTCCGCCGTCGTGGGCGTGGGAACCTCCATCGAGTCCTCGGTACTGATCACGGTCAACCTCGTCGACCTGGGCATCGAGCACCTCTGGGTCAAGGCGATCACCCCGTCACATGGCAAGATCCTGACCCGGATCGGCGCCAACCACGTCATCTACCCCGAGGCCGACGCCGGAGTTCGCGCCGCACACCTGGTGTCCGGCCGGATGCTGGACTTCATCGAGTTCGACGACGACTTCGCCATCGTGAAGATGTACCCGCCACGCGAAACCGTGGGCTTCACCCTGGACGAGTCAAAGGTCCGCTCCAAGTACGGGGTGACCATTGTGGGGGTGAAGTCCCCTGGTGAAGACTTTACGTACGCCCGGCCCGAGACCAAGGTGTCTTCGCGGGACATGCTGATCGTTTCCGGCCACGTGGACCTGCTGGAGCGGTTCGCCGCCCGGCCATAAAGTCCCACGGTGGTTGGGCCTGTCGAAACCGGATTTCGACCGGCCCAACCGCCGCTAGCCGAGCTGTCTGGTGATTTCGGCGGCCCGGTCAGCTGCCGCGCGTGCGCCGGCGGCGATGATGGCCGGGATGCCCTGTTCGTCAAACGTGGCGATGGCGCGTTCAGTGGTGCCGTTGGGGCTCGTGACGGCCTTGCGCAGGGCTGCAGGGTCGGCGCCGGGTTCGGCCAGCATGAGGCCGGCACCGGCCACGGTTTCGCGGGCCAGCAGGAGAGAAAGCTCGCGGTCCAGGCCCAGTTCCTCCCCTGCGGAGGCCATGGCCTCGGCCAGGTAGAAGGCGTAGGCGGGACCGGAGCCGCTGATGGCCGAGAGCGCGTCCACCTGCTCTTCGGGGACTTCCACGACAGTTCCGGCACCCTGCAGGAGGTCTTTGACCATTTGGAGCTGTTCGGGGCTGCAGTGCGTGCCGGGCGAGACGGACACGACGCCGCGGCCCAGCTTGGCGGGCGTGTTGGGCATGGTCCGGATCACCGGCTGCCCCGCGGGGAGTGCGGCCTCCAGCTGGGCGATGGACACGGCCGCGGCCACGCTGACCACCACGGTTTCCGGTGACAGGGCGGGGCTGATTTCCCTCGCCAGGTCCGCGATGCCCACCGGCTTGACGCCGAGGATGACCACCGCAGACCCCTTGGCGGCCTGCCTGTTGTTGTCGGGTTCTTCCTCACCGGCAATGGCGGTGATCCCTTGGTAGCGCTGGGCGAGTTCCGAGGCGCGCTCCGCGCGGCGGACGGTGGCCACCACATCCCCCGGGTCCTTCCCTGCCTCCAGCAGGCCGCCAAGTATGGCTTCGTTCATGGATCCACAGCCAAGGAATGCGATTCGGTTGCTCATGCCTCCATCATTACAGTCCGCAGGCATTCACAGGCAACTCCCATCCTCAGCGCAGGCAGCACACAACTTGGGGTCCTAACGTAGTTATTACCTCATTGAGGGTGCGAGTGATGCGGCAGGCATGGGGATGTCTGCCAGGGCACCGGTGGCACGGCAACAGGTTTTCCCCCATTTTCCTGTAGCCGGCCCCGGTGCTTCCGCATTTAACTGGCACCCCTTCGTCAAAGGGCTAGACAGTGGCTTCCACGGTTCGGGAGCCTGCCACGTGGGGTGCCGGCTCCAAGGGTCCGTCGAAGACCAGTTGGTCAAGGCGCCGCAGGATCAGCCCTTCACGCAGCGCCCACGGGCAGATGCGGAGCTTCTTGAACTTGAACATCTCCAAGGCGGCCTCGGCCACCAAAGCGCCCGCAAGGACCTGGCGGGCCCTGGCCTCGGATACTCCGGGAAGGTGCAGGCGGTCTTCCGAACTCATCGCCGAGATCCGCTGCGTCCAGATTCCCAGGTCCGAGGCGTGCAGTTCCCTCTTGACGTAAGGACCCTCGGCACTGGGCGCAGCACCCGCGATCCTGGCCAGCGACCGGAAAGTCTTGGAGGTGCCGGCCACCACGTTTGCCCGGCCCAGGCCGTCAAATTCACGGACGGCAGGCTTGAGCGTGGCCCGGATGTAGCGCCGCAGATCCTTGACGCTCTTCGCGGTCGGCGGGTCCTCGGGAAGCCAGTCCCGGGTGAGCCGGCTGGCACCCAGCGGCACGGAAGTCGCCACCTCGGGAAGTTCGTCCTGGCCGAACGCCATTTCGAAGGAGCCGCCGCCGATGTCCAGGTTCAGGATGGGCCCGGCGCCCCACCCATGCCAGCGCCTGACCGCGAAGAACGTCATGGACGCCTCTTCGCTGCCGCTCAATTCCTGCAGGGTCACCGTGGTCTCGTGCTTGACCCTGGCCAGGACGGCCGGGCCGTTGGCGGCCTCCCGGATCGCGGAGGTACAGAAAGCCAGGAGGTCCTCGGCCTTGTGCCGGGCAGCGAATTCCCAGGCTTCCAGCACGAAGTCCGTGAGCTCCTGCTGGCCTTGGTCGCTGATGCTGCCGTCCGGCTCAAGGTATTGGACCAGCGACAGCGGCCGCTTATGGGAAGCGAACGGGACCGGCTGCGCGCCCGGGTGGGCATCCACCAGGAGCAGGTGGACAGTGTTGGACCCGATATCGAGGACGCCTAGACGCATGGGGACATTATTGCTCGTCAGCGCGCTTGAAGTCGCGCCTGATGTTGGCAACACCCTCGGGGTTGATCTCGAAACCGTAGGCCGCGCCCGGGTTGATCACCATGCCCAGCTCATCGCCGATGTTGGCGATGATGGCGGCGCCCTGCGTGCCCAGGACGTTGGGAGCGGCTTCCAAGTACTGCTGGTCCACCCTGCTGGGGTGCGAGAAGACGGCCAGGACGGGGTCGCCGTCGGCATTGGCAAGAACCAGGGGCTCCACCTGGGAGTCCACGCCCTCCACCGTGTCCGAGCTGATGATGTAGACCTCGCTGTTGAGGAACGACAGGATGACGTCCACAGGGTCTGCGTCCGGCTGGCCACCGGTGGCGAGCTTCTCCTCGAGGTCGTTGAGCGGCTGGAGGTCCGTGTGCGCGGGCTGTTCAGTCATTCCCCTAGCCGATCACGATACTGTGGCCGGCGCAAACGCGCCGGCCACCTGGTTACTTCTTGGCCGTGGCCTTTTTCTTGGCCGGCGCCTTGCGGGTGGTGGTCCGCTTGACCGGTCCCTTGGCGCGCTTCTCGGCGAGCAGTTCCACCGCCTGTTCCCGCGTGAGTTCCTCGAGGGAGGTGGCACGGGGCACTGTGATGTTCGTGATGCCGTCCGTGATGTAGGGGCCGAACCGGCCTTCCTTCACCACGATGTTCTTCTCGGACACCGGGTCGGGGCCGAATTCGGCCAGCGGGGGCACGGCGGCGCGGGCGCCGCGCTGCTTGGGCTGCGAGTAGATCTCCAGTGCCTGCTCCAGGGTGATCGTGAAGATCTCCTCTTCGGAGCCGATGGAGCGTGAGTCCGTCCCCTTCTTCAGGTACGGGCCGAACCGGCCGTTCTGCACCGTGATGAGGTTGCCTTCGGCGTCCTCTCCCAGTGCCCGGGGCAGGCTCATGAGTTGGAGCGCTTCCTCCAGGGTCACGGATTCAACGGTCATGGATTTGAAGAGCGAACCCGTGCGCGGCTTGGCCTTCACCGGCTTTTTCGGCGGCTTGGGCTTGCCGTTCTTGTAGTACTCCACCGGCTGGTTGGCCAGTTCCTCGTCGGTCATTTCCGGGATGATCTCTGTGACGTAGGCACCGTAGCGGCCATTCTTGGCCACCACGGTATGTCCGGTGTGCGGATCCGCGCCGAGCACGCGTTCCTCGGGCGCCGCCGTCTCCATCAGTTCGATGGCCTTTGCAGCAGTCAGTTCGTCCGGGGCCAGGTCCTCGGGGACGTTGGCACGCGCCGATTCGACGATCTCGCCCGTTTTCGGGTCCACCACGGCGGCAGAGCTTTCCAGGTAAGGGCCGAACTTGCCCACCCGGAGGGTGATCTCGTCGGTGATGGGGATGGAGTTGATTTCGCGGGCATCGATTTCGCCCAGGTTGTTGACGATGCTCAGCAGGCCCGGATCGGAATCCTCGCCGAAGTAGAAGTGCCGCAGCCAGGAGGCGCCGGCTTCCTGGCCGTTGGCGATCTTGTCCAGGTCGCCTTCCATGTCGGCGGTGAACTCATAGTCCACGTAATCGGAGAAGTGCTGTTCCAGGAGCCGGATCACGGAGAAAGCGATCCAGCTGGGCACCAGGGCCGAGCCCTGCTTCCGGACGTAGCCGCGGTCCTGGATGGTTGAGATGGTGGAGGCGTAGGTGGACGGACGGCCGATGCCCTTCTTCTCCAGCTCCGCTGTCAGCGAGGCCTCCGTGTAGCGCGGTGGCGGGGAGGTCTCGTGGCCCACGGCCTGGATGTCGGAAGCCGTGAGCGAGTCGTCCTTGGCAACGTTGGGCAGGCGGCGAGCTTCGTCGGAGTCGTCGTCGCCGCGGGTCTCGTCCTTGCCTTCCTCGTACGCTGCGAGGAAGCCGGGGAACGTGATCACCGTGCCGGAGGCGGAGAACTCTGCGTCCCTCCCGTCGGTGGACACGGCACCGAGCCGGATGGTCGCCGTCGAACCCTTGGCATCGCCCATCTGGGAAGCGACGGTGCGCTTCCAGATGAGTTCGTAGAGGCGGAACTCGTCGCCGGAAAGCTGCTTGGCCACCTGGGCAGGCGTGCGGAAGGAGTCACCGGCGGGGCGGATGGCCTCGTGCGCTTCCTGCGCGTTCGCGGCCTTGTTGGAGTAGACACGCGGGGACTGCGGAATGTATTCGGGGCCGTACAGTTCGGAGGCCTGGCGGCGGGCTGCCGTGACGGCTTCGTCGCTCAGCGCGGAGGAGTCTGTACGCATATAGGTGATGTAGCCGTTTTCATACAGGCGCTGGGCGATCTGCATGGTGCTCTTGGAGGAGAAGCGCAGCTTGCGGCCGGCCTCTTGCTGCAGCGTGGAGGTGGTGAAGGGTGCAGCGGGACGGCGTGTGTAGGGCTTGGTGTCCACCGAGCGGACCCGGAAGTCGGCGTTCTGCAGCCCTGCCGCCAGGGAGGTGGCCAGTTCCTCGTTGAGGTGGGCCACGTTCCGGGAGGTGAGTTCGCCGTTGTCGTTGAAGTCGCGGCCGGTGGCCACCTTGGCGCCGTCCACGGCGGCAAGCTTGGCCTTGAAGGAGCCCGAGTCCGCACCGAACTGGCCGGTCAGGTCCCAGTAGGAAGCAGCCTTGAAGGCCATGCGTTCGCGTTCGCGGTCCACCACCATGCGGGTGACCACGGACTGCACGCGGCCGGCGGAGAGGCCGCGGGCCACCTTGCGCCACAGGACAGGGGAAATCTCGTAGCCATAGAGGCGGTCCAGGACGCGGCGGGTTTCCTGGGCGTCCACCAGGTCCTGGTCAACATCGCGCAGGTTGCCCATGGCGCGCTGGATGGCTTCCTTGGTGATTTCGCCGAACGTCATCCGGTATACGGGGACCTTGGGCTTGAGCACCTCGAGCAGGTGCCACGCGATGGCTTCGCCTTCGCGGTCCCCATCGGTTGCGAGATAGAGTTCGTCGGCGTCCTTGAGCGCGGCCTTGAGCTCGGTCACCTTTTTCTTTTTGTCCGGAGACACCACGTAGTAGGGCTTGAAGTCGTGGTCGATGTCGACGGCGAACTTGCCCACGGAGGTTTTCTTCAGCTCGGCGGGGAGTTCCGAGGGCTGCGGCAGGTCGCGGATGTGACCGATGGAGGCCTCTACGATGAAGCCCTCGCCGAGGTACTTGGCGATGGTCTTGCTCTTGGCCGGAGACTCCACAATCACGAGTTTCTTGCCGGTTTTGGCCTTGCTTGGCACGGTGCTCCTACAGAAAAAGGTTGCTGGGGCAGATGAGCCCATGTCCGCCTAGTTCACCATATTTTGGGCAATCGTGCGCATTCCTGTGGAAAAGACGGGGCTCCGATGAGGGCTTGAGGGGGCCTATTCCAGGGCCGGATTTCCGGCCGGGACCAGGAAGCCGTCCCGGACCAGGTTGGCCACGTCGGCGAGCAGTGCACCCTGGAAGGTCCCGGCGTCGAAGCCTTCGCCGCCGCCCAGGAGGGCCTCCAAAGCCCCGGCGATCTGCCCGGCGGTGAGGTCGCCGTCGCACGCGGACACAAAGCCGGCCAGCTCGGTGCTCATCAAGTTGGTCCGCCGCAGCCCGGCACCCTGCCGGAGCAGGATCACGCCAGGATGTTCTGCGCCTGGGCGCTGGTGGCGTTCCTCGGTGACGTCGTCCGCCACGAGCAGGTGCGTGCCGGCAAGGTCGTGGGCGGCGAGCCAGTCGCTGCGTTCGACGGCGGCACCCAGGTGGGGGCCGATTGGCTGCTCGATGGGGTAGGTGATTTCCTCGAAGCGGCTGATGGCGGCAGGTTTTCCGTCTGCGGGGCGGCGCAGCCAGACCATGCCGAAGCCAATGCCGGCCACATCCCGGGAGCCGAAATCGGCGAGGTAGGCGGCGTAAGCGTCCCGGTAATGCTGCCGGTCGCGGGACTCGGAGGCGTCCCGCAGCCAGGTTTCGGCGTATTGTTCCGGACTGACCAGCTCACGCTGGATGAACCAGGCATCCGTGCCCTGCCGCACCCAGGACTGTGGCCGTTCTTCCCAGCTGCTGCCGGCGGCGACTTCCCAGTTGCCAAGCATCTGGGCCCACCCGCCGGGTGCCAAAACGCCTGGCAGGCCGGCCACCAGGGAGGCCACGATCCCGTCACCGGGCAGGCCGCCGTCGCGGTAGGTGAACTGGTCCGCCGCGTCCTCGCCGGCACTGCGCGGGGTGATCACGAACGGCGGGTTGGAGACCACCAGGCCGAATTCTTCACCGGCCACCGGCTCCAGGAGTGAACCCAGGCGCAGGCTGACCCTCTCTTCGAGGCGCGCAGGGTCCACCGAGAGCGCCTCGGCATTGAGCAGGATGTTGAACCTGGCGTAGGCCAGCGCACGCGCGGAGATGTCGGTGGCCGTGACGTGCTGGCAGTGGTGCAGCAGGTGGAAGGCCTGGATGCCGCAGCCCGTCCCGAGGTCCAGGGCGCGCTCGGTGTGGCGGCGGATGGTGGTCTGCACCAGGGTGGTTGATGCCTGGCCGATGCCCAGGACGTGGTCGTGCCGGAGCACGCCGGCCTGCTGGTGGGCAGCAAGGTCGCTGGCGACCCACAGCTCCGCACCGCCGCTGCCGTCGCCGTTCCTGTCCCAGCCGTACGGCCGCAGGTCGGCTTTTGCCGTGAGCAGCCCGGAGCGGGGGACGGGCTGCACCAGCCCCAGCTCAACGAGTCCGTCGGCGCCGGTGCCCGGCAGCGCGGCGTCGAGCGTTTCCTTTTCCTGCGGCTCTGCGAGGAGCCACAGGCGGACGACGGCGGCGAGCGGCACAGTGCCGGCGTCGGCCCGCACTGCCTGTTCAACAGCGAGCACCGCGGGGATGAGCTGGTCCCTGTTCAACGCCGACGAGGCCTCAGGGCCGAGCAGCTGCGCCACGCCGTCGAGCGTGTAGTCCAGCCCGCGCAGGTCGGCGGCGAGCGCGGACAGCAATGCGGGGAGGTCGCTGCGGGGAGCGTCGGGAGTGTTTCCGGCGGTGAACTCATAAGGGGATGCAGGCACCGCTCAAGTTTAGTCCGGGGTGGGTGCGGGGTACGGTGGTCCCATGCCTTCCCGCCCCGCCTTCCTTCCGCGCGCCCGCACGGCGGCCGCTGTTCGCCGTTCGCTGCCGGGGGCAGTGGCTGCCGCCGGCCTCTGCCTTGCCGTGGCAGGGTGTTCACCGTCGAATCCGGTGGAGAACGCAGATGTATCGGCGTGGCGGGCCACCGCGATGCCATCCTCCCCGGCGGGTGTTGTGCTGCAGGATTCCGGCAAGATCCTCAACCGGGACCGCATTGTGCAGGAGGCCGCTAGGGTTCCCGCGGGCAGCTACACGCTCACTGCGGTGTGCGACGGCACCGGCAAAGCCTTCTTCGCCGTGTCCCTGGACGGCAAGGCCGTAACGGAAGCCGGAGCCGCCTGCAACGGCCGGCAAGAGACCACCAGGATCAGCCTGCCCGCTGCGGGCCGGGTCGAAATCAGCAGCTCCAGCGTGGACGCTCCGCTGCTTTACGCCTACCAGCTGGCACCGGCGCAATAACGCCCGTTCCGGCTCTGGCCTGCCGCCCGGCGGGGGCTTAAAGTCGGACTATGCCCAGCGTGCGGGGAACCTCCGCGTCCCTTCCGGAAGGGACAGCACGGGCGCCGCTGGCACCGAAGGCGGCCGCCGCCGTCGCCCTTGGACTTGTGCTTGCGGCAGGTGCCCTGTCCGGCTGTGAATATTCGTACGACGACGGCCGGGCCTCCAGCGCGCGGGGCACCACGACCGCTGCCCCGGCGCCGGCGTTCACCCGCGACCCGCTGCAGCAGGATCCGGTTGGCGAGGCCGATCTTGAGGACTGGGAATCACGGGCGCTTCCGGGCACCACGGGTCCCGTGGTCCAGGCCGAGGCAGGACTGCTCGCTGCCGGTGAAGTCCGGACGGTCCGGTCGCCGGTGCTGGAAACCGGGACCTACATGCTGGCCATCGCGTGCCGCAGCCAGCGCCGGGTGACCTTCACGGTCAGTACGGAAACCCTCACCCTGGTGGACCTGGGCCTGCGGTGCGGCATCAACCGCCAAAACGTCATTTATGTATCGACGGACAGCGTGCTAACGGTCAGGGTGGAGGCCCGGACCGCTGCGAACTACGCGTTCCGTGTGCAACGGCTCTGACGCCCTGCCGTTACCGGGACAGGCGCGGTAACCTTACCGGCGCTGTCCGGTGCCGGGGTCAGGCCGCGGCGCACCCGTCCGGGCAGCGGAGCGTCTCCGGGCTCGCGGCACAATCGGCGCAGTACAGCGTTAAAGTGCGGCAGCTCGGGTTGGAACAGTTCTCGAATTTGCTGGTGGGCGCCGAACACCGGGCGCACTGGCCAATGGTCTTGGCGTCATCGCTGAACTCCAGGTGCATGCGCTTGTCAAAAACGTACAGCGACCCCTCCCAGAGGCCCTGATCCTTGAACGCCTCGCCGTAGCGGACAATCCCGCCGTCCAGCTGGTAAACCTCTTTGAAGCCGCGGTTCACCATGAGGCTGGACAGGACCTCGCAGCGGATGCCCCCGGTGCAGTAGGTCACCACCGGCTTGTCCTTCAGGGAGTCGTACTTGCCGGATTCCAGCTCCTTGATGAAGTCGTGGGTGGTGGCGACGTCCGGCACCACGGCGTCCTTGAACCTGCCGATCTGGGCTTCGAAGGCGTTCCGGCCGTCGAAGAAGACCACGTCCTCGCCGTCCCTCTTCCTGGAGTCAACGAGCTCGTGGAGCTGCTCCGGCTTCAGGTGCTTCCCGCCGCCCACCACGCCCCCGGCGTCAACCTTGAGTTCCCCCGGCGCGCCGAAGGAGACGATCTCGTCCCGGACCTTCACGCTGAGCCGCGGGAAGTCTGCCGCGCCGCCATCGGACCATTTGACGTCGATGTCCCGGAACCCGGCGTACTCCCGGGTGGTCTTGATGTACTGCTTAACTGCACCGATTTCCCCGCCCACGGTGGCGTTGATCCCGTCTCTGGAAATGATAATGCGGCCGGTCAGTCCCAGCTTTTCGCACAGGGCACGCTGCCAAAGGCGGACAGCCTCCGGGTCTGGAAGGGGGGTAAAACCGTAAAAGAGCACAATCTTGTTCAAAGCCACGTGTTTAAGGGTACCGGCTGGGTTTGCCCCTCCCAGGCGTGGCACCGGCTGAGCGGGCCCGGCACTGATCACAATTGCATAAGCACTGCGGCCCCCTCTGTTGCTTCCGATCGGGCTGGAATAGTCTTCTTGCCATGAGCCCGGAAACCCTGGTTGAAGACATCACTGGCCTGCTCGAAGTGTGGGTTGCCGGCTGGGCCGGATGTCGCGGCTACCGGACCTCCACGGAGGGCCGTTTCCCCGCTGCGCTCCGCTCTGACACCAGCGGCGAGTGGGAAATTTTCGCGTCCGAGCCCACGGATGACGAGTTCGCCACCCTCGCGTCCAGGACTGCGGAATCCCCGGCGCGGGTACTGACCATTCTCACCAATGACCCCTCACGGTACGCCGCCCTGGCAGCCCGTCAGGGGCTGAACGTCACGTCTGATTCGCAGACGATGATGATCGTGGACATGGAGACGCAGGACGCCGAGGACCCGTGGTTGTCCGACGACGACCTGAGCCTGTCCACTTACGAGCAGGACGGCGTGCATTACGCGGAGGTCCGCTCCGGAGACGCCCTCGCGGCCAGTGGCCGGGTGTTCGTGGTCGGTGACACCGCAGTGTTCGACAAGATCATCACCGAGCCTGCCTTCCAGCGCAGGGGACTGGGCAGTTTCATCATGCGTGCGCTGGCGGCCCAGGCCTTCGGGCATGATGTCCGCGCCGGTTTGCTGTTGGCTTCCCTGGACGGGCAGAAGCTCTACTCCCATCTTGGCTGGACCACGGTGGCCCGGGTCCTGATGCTCTCGGCGTCCCACGACGGAGCGGACCTCTCCCTGAGCTGAAAGGGTTCAGCCGGGGCATCCCGATTGTTTTCCCCGTTGGCGAACCGCGGGCGGGCGGCACAGTTACGGGTGGAAGAATGGTGGGGTGAACCCCCATGACTCCCTGATTCCCTTGCTGGGCCGCGGCCCGGACCCGGAACAGCTCCGTCATGTGCGCACCATACCGGCGCGGGAGGCAGTCCACGCGCCGTGGCCTGCATGGGTTCATCCGGACATTGCTGCCGCGTACGGGACGCTGGGCATCCGCGAGCCGTACCAGCACCAGGTCGATGCGGCCGATGCAGCGCATTCGGGCCAGCACGTTGTGGTGGCTACCGGCACTGCGTCCGGAAAGTCGCTGGCGTACCAGCTGCCGGCGCTGGATGCGATCCACCGGTCCGAGCTCCGCGTGCTCGCGGACCCGGGCAAGATCCACGACGACGGCGCCGTCACCCTTTACCTCTCCCCCACCAAGGCGCTGGCGGCGGATCAGCTCAATGCCATCCGCGCCCTGAAGCTGCCCACGGTCAGGGCGGAAACCTACGACGGCGACACCGACCCCTCCGCCCGCCGGTGGATCAGGGACCACGCCAACTTCATCCTTGCCAACCCCGACATGCTGCACTTTGGCATCCTCCCCAACCACGCGTGGTGGGCGGGTTTCTTCCGCCGGCTTCGCTACGTCATCGTGGACGAAGCGCACAGCTACCGGGGCGTGTTCGGGTCACACGTAGCCAACCTGATGCGCCGCCTCCGCCGGATCTGCGCCTACTACGGTGCCGGAACGGCGTTCCCCGAGCCCGTGTTCATCGCTGCCTCCGCCACTGCGTCCGAGCCCCACGTGTCCTTCTCCCGCCTCATCGGGGCGCCCGTCAAGGCGGTGTCCCGCGACTGCTCGCCGCACGGGGCCACCACCGTGGCGTTGTGGGAACCGGCGCTGACCGATGTCAGGGGCGAGAACGGCGCCAAGGAGCGGCGGACGGCCGTGGCCGAAACGGCTGACCTGCTGGCCAACCTGGTGTCCGCCCGGGTCCGCACCATCGCCTTCATCAAGTCCCGCCGCGGCGCGGAGACCATCTCAGCCATCACCAAGCGCCTCCTTGACGAGGTGGATCCGAGCCTGCCGCAACGGGTCGCCGCCTACCGGTCGGGGTACCTGCCGGAGGAACGCCGGGCAGTGGAGAAATCCCTGCGTTCGGGCCAGTTGCTGGGTGTTTCCAGCACGTCTGCGTTGGAACTCGGGATCGACATCTCGGGCCTGGACGCCGTCCTGGTGGCCGGCTGGCCCGGTACGCGGGCGTCGCTGTTCCAGCAGATCGGCAGGGCCGGGAGGGCAGGCCAGGATGCCATTGCGGCATTTGTGGCCAGCGATGACCCGCTGGACACTTTCCTGGTCAACCATCCCGAGGCCATCTTCGACGTGTCCGTGGAGGCAACCGTCTTTGACCCCTCCAACCCCTACGTTCTGGGACCGCACCTGTGCGCGGCGGCGGCTGAGCTTCCGCTGGGGCCGGCCGAGCTGGACCTCTTTGGGCCTACCGCTGAAATGCTCCTGGACCGGCTGGTAGCCCAGGGCTACCTCCGGCGGCGGCCTGCGGGCTGGTTCTGGACCCACTCGCAGAGTGCGGCGGCGATGGTCAACCTCCGGGCGGACGGCGGCGGCCCCGTGAGCATCGTCGATGCCGAGACCGGTTCCCTGCTGGGCACCATGGACTCGCCGCAGACCCACTACCAGGCCCACACCGGTGCCGTGTACGTCCACCAGGGCGACACCTACGTGGTGGAGGACCTGAACGAGGACGACCACTGCGTCATGGTCCGCCGGGCCAACCCGGACTACTACACCACCGCCCGGGACGTAACCCAGATCGAGGTCCTGGAGACCCTGCGGACCATGCAGTGGGGCGACGTCACCGTTCACTTCGGCGATGTGAAGGTGACCACCCAGGTTGTCTCCTTCCAGCGCAAGGCCCTGATCTCCAATGAAGTCCTGGGCGAGGAGCCGCTGGAATTGGGTGCCCGCGACCTCTTTACGAAGGCGGTGTGGTTCGTGGTGGACAACCGTTCGTTGACCGGGGCCGGCCTCATCGAAGCGCAGTTCCCGGGCGCCCTGCATGCCGCAGAGCACGCCGCCATAGGACTCCTGCCGCTGGTGGCGTCCAGCGACCGGTGGGACATCGGCGGGGTGTCCACTGCCTTGCATGCCGACACCGGGGTGCCCACCATATTCGTCTATGACGGGCACCCTGGCGGAGCCGGCTTTGCCGAACGGGGATTCGACAAAGCCATGGTCTGGCTGGCGGCGACCCGCGATGCCATCAAGGCCTGCGAATGCGAAGCAGGTTGCCCATCCTGTGTCCAGTCCCCTAAATGCGGCAACAAGAACAACCCGTTGGACAAGGCGGCGGCGGTCACCTTGCTGGGCGTGCTGCTCAAGGACGCTACCGAACCGGCTCCGGTGGATCTGGAAGCCCGGAGCTGACACCGGCCCGGGGAACTGTCTCCCCTAGGGCGGAGGACCTGCCCGTGCCCGTCCGGTCGCGGCACCCAGCAGCGGCCGTTCGCCGAGCTCAGCCAGCACTTCAACAGTCTGTCCCGAACCCTCGGAGCAGCTCAGCACCGTCGCATCATGGCGGGCAGCCACGTCGGCGGCGACCGTGCAGGGGTCCCCCGTGGTGATGCCGCGGAGGGCATCCGCCCCGGCGAGGGCTGCGAGGTCCGCTGCCGTTGCGGCCCTCCCGGCGAGCACCGCAGCCTGGGCAAGCAGCAGCATGACAGCCATGGCCGTGATGACCACCAGGGCCAGCCCCGCCGCAAGGACCGTTCCTGAGCCGCGTTCACGGCCATCCGCAATGGTTTGCATCACCTGAAGCCCCCGGCGTCGCTCGGGCTTTCGCCGGCGCCGGAACCGCCGGTCCCTGCAATCTCGCTGCGCGTGGAAGCCCGGGCGGTGAGGGTCCACGGAATCGAAGAACCGAGGGGGCCCGGGACCTGGTCGGTAACAGTGACATTGAACCACCCGGCGTCGGCGGAGACTGACGCGGATGCCGAAGCTCCGGCGAGCGTCCTGACCGTCCGTTGCACCGTTGCGGGATCCTCGCCCCGGGCCAGGGCCCTGGCGCCGGCCCGGGCTCCCTCTTCGATCCGAAGCTGTGTCATGCCCGCGGCTGCCCCGGCGAGCAGCATGGCCAGCAGTCCAAGCACGGCAGGCAACGCCACTGCGAACTCGGCTGTTACTGTGCCCCGGGCGTTCACCGTCCTGTCCACCGGTTCCGGGTCCCCGTTGATGCGGGCGGCCGTGGAGGCCACCACTCCAGGTGGCTTCCGTGGCGTCAGCACTCCGGCGGAACGTGTCATGGCAGCGCCAAGGCGGTGCGGATGAGGTTTAGGAGGAAACCACGCACTTCGTCGCTCCGGAGGATGAACACCAACAGCCCTGCGAATCCCACGGCGGCCAGCGTAGCGATGGCGTATTCGGCCGTGGCCATGCCGGCTTCGGAGCCCAACAGCCGAACGCTGCGGCGGACCCTGGGGGCGGCAGCTCCGGCTCCGGCCCCGGGATAGAGCTCCACCACGGTGCCGGGCCGTGCCAACGTCGCTGCTGGTGAGGGCAACCCCGTTCCCCTGACCTGCGGATCGAATACGCCGGGAACGGATGCGTCCGCCGGGAATGCGGCGGCGTAGGGGTAGGGCGTCCCGGAGGCGCGGCCACGGCTGCCGGTCCGTCCCGATGAAAAGCGCCGGGAAGCGGCCACAGCGGATGTTCCGGCGGAGTAGTTGCGGCGGTAGTAGTTGATGGACATCTGGTTTCCTTTCCGATGATGCCGGCAGTGTTCCGGCGCTCCTGACTCTTCCCGGCGCAGCAGTTGCCGGTAAGTGAGGGGGTGGGCTAAGTGGATAAGCCGTGCCCTTCCGCCGCTGTGGAGGAGGGGACGTGCAGCCGCCAGGGGACGGCTAGGACCCGGACGGCACCAGGGCCAGCAGAACCGGAACGACGCCAAGGCAGATGAAGGCCGGCAGCGAGCAAAGGCCCAGGGGTATCACCAGCTTCACACCGAGTGAAGCAGCCCGCTTTTCGGCCTCCCGGAAGCGTTCCCGGCGAAGCCTGGCGGCCTGGGCATACAGAATCGCCGAGGACGGCGCACCTGTCAGTGCAGCGAAGCCGAGGGCGTCCCTCAGCTCCAGGATTTCGGGGAGCCGGACGGCGGAGCTGCGCCAGGCCGTGTGCCAGTCGGCGCCGATGGCGAGCGCCGAAACCACCGGCCGCAGCGAGTCCCGGTACTGGGGTGCTGCCGCGGCGGCCACCAGGTCGAGGGACCGGCCAATTCCGGCGCCCGCGTCCAGCATCGCGGCCACAAGTTCGAGCATCATGGCGGTGTCCTTCAGCCCGCTGTCCTCATGGGCCGACGCCTTCTTTGTACCCATTGCCTGCTGGGTCCTGGCAGCAGCAGGAAACAGCCGGTGCAGCCGCCGGAGCGGCACGGCATGGCTGGAACAGGCAAGCCAGGCCCCGGCCGCCAGCAGGAGGAACAAGGCCAGTCCCGGGGCCCAACCCATACTCACGGCATCCCTGCCCCGGCAGCGGCAGAAACCAGCCTGGCGGACCAGGCCCTTCCCGCAGCGGTGAGGACAACCCCGCCAAACAGCGCGGCCTGTCCGAGGGGTGTCCCCAGCAGGGTGGCCAGCGGATCCACGCCCAGGGCGGCACCGAGTCCAAGGCCCATCAAAGGAAGCCAGGTCAGGAGCCGGACCGTTGCCTTGGGACCGGCGATAGCCGTTTGCCGGGCCGCGTCTGCATCATCTTCCGCTTCCAGCTGGGCCGCGAACCGGGTCAGTACGTCGGCGAGTGGACAACCGCTGGCCTCGGCGATGTCAAAGCAAGCGGCAAGCTCCAGCCAGGTCCTTGCTTCCCTGTCCCGGGGAGGGAGTGCCGTGGATACCGCCCGGCGAATGGTTTCCGAAACGGGTGCCCCCGTGGCGGCAGCGGCCCTCGCGGAAGCCAGGACGGCAGCAGAACCCCCCGTCATGACCGACCCGGACGGCACCGCACCGGGCAGGGGTGCGGCCCCCGGGCGCCGGCTGGCAACGTTACCCGTGCCATACACCGTCCACAGCTCATCCCACAGGCGTGCGGGCGTCCGCCCGCCCCGCAGCAGCGCCGCCAACTGCTGCACTATGAGGGTCAGGCCTGGGCTCCGTGCCTGCGGCGGGCGGCCGCCTGCAGCCCTGCGCCACGGCAACGCCCGCCCCTTCCCGGGCCCGGACACAGTGGCCCTGTTGCCGGTTGCCGCGCGCAGCCTGGAGGCGGCGTCCAGGGGAGGCTTGAGGAGCACCAGCGCAGCGCAGGACAGGAGCATGATGAGGAGGAGCGTCACAGGGCACTCCCGGCGTCCATTCCCAGCCGGGCAGCGAGCGCCGGCCAGGCTGGACCGGGGGTGCCCGATTCTCCCACTGCCGGCAGCACGGCCAGTCCCTGCGGTCCATCGGCGATGAGTCCGATGCACTGGATTTCCCTGCCCCTCGGCGTCCTGCCAACGTGGATAACGACGTCAAGGGCGCTGGCAGCCTGGAGGCGGACCGCTTCCGGAGCGAGCCCGGCGAGTGCGCCCAGCGCGTTGAGACGGGCGGGGACCGCGGCGGCCGTGTTCGCGTGGATGGTTCCGCCGCCGCCGCTGTGCCCGGTGTTCATTGCGGTCAGGAGCTCCCGGACCTCGGCGCCCCGGCACTCCCCCACCACCAGCCTGTCCGGGCGCATGCGCAGTGCCTGGCGGACCAGTTCGCCCAGGTCAACGGCGCCACCGCCTTCAAGGTTTCCATGGCGTGATTCGAGGGCCACCACGTGCGGGTGGACCGGGTTGAGTTCCGCCGCGTCCTCGATCAGGACCAGCCGCTCGTCCGGGGAACACAGGCCCAGCAGGGTGGAGAGCAGCGTGGTTTTCCCGGAACCGGTGGCCCCACTGACCAGGAAGCTCAACCGCCTCTCCAGAATCCGTTCCAGCACGTCCTGCACCCGCTGGGTGAACATGCCGCCCGTCCGCAGCTCCCCCATGGCGAAGACCCGCTCCCTGCGGATCCGGACGCTCAGCAGCGTCCCGGACGTGGAAACCGGCGGCAACACGGCGTGGACACGGTAGCCGCCGGCAAGCCTGACATCGACACACGGTGAACCATCATCCAAACGGCGGCCGCCAGCAGCCACCAGCCGGCAGGCAAGCGCGCGCAGCTGGGACTCGCCATCGAACGCGACCGGGACGCGTTCGATGCCGGCGCCGCGGTCCACCCACACGGAATCGGGGGCGTTGACGAAGATGTCTGTCACGGCGGGGTCCCGCGTGAGTTCCTGCAGCGGGCCAAGGCCGTTGAGCTCCGCGCTGATCCTTTCCACTGCAGCAAGCGCCCCGGCAGTGCCCAGCAGTTTTCCGGTGGCCTGGACAGCCGCGGCAACGCGGGAGGGTGTTACTGCCCCTGCCTCGGCCATCATCGTTTCGCGGACAGATTCCAGCAGCCCTGAATCGATGCGGCCACGTCCGGCACCATCCCTTCCGCGCTCCGGGCGGACGGCCTGGCTCGCCTCCAGGATCCGGGCGCTGCGCCGTGCGCCCAGGCCTGTGGGACCAGCCGGGCTGGCAGTCTCCGGGGCAGGACTCGATGGGGCACCGGTCGCGCTCATGCGACATCCCCCGCCTGCAGGTCCTCGCCAAGCCAGTCGAGCACCGTGGCGCCGAAATGCCGGATTGCCCGCCGCTTCCCGAATTCCAGCAGCCGGCCCGACTCCATGGCGCCGGGGACAGCCCGGAGCTCCGGCATCCGGCCCTGCACCGGCAGGCCGACGGCATCAGCGATCAGGGAACTGTCCAGCGCCGCGCCGGTCCGGCCACGCACCAGCAGGGCTGCTTCCACCGGCGGGATTTCCTGGAGCAGCCGCACCGCCGCCACCGCTGCCTTCAGCTGCGCGGGCACCACCACCATGATCCGGTCGCAGTCCCAGGCCACAGTCCGGAGTGGCTCCGCACCCCTGCCCACATCCACGACCACCAGCTCATAGCCCCGGCGGGCAGCGTCAAGCACCCCGGCAGAGGCCGCAGCAGCGACGGGGGACGGCTGTTCCCGGGTTGCGGGCCAGGACAGGAAGGAGAAGCCTCCTGCGACGGGCAGGGAATCAGCCAATTGGAGGGGGTCGATGCTGCCCCTGGCCTCAGCGAGGTCCGGCCAGCGCAGTCCGGGGGTTTCCTCGGCGGCGAGCGCCAGTTCAAGGCCCCCGCCCCAAGGGTCGCCGTCAACCAGCAGTACGCGCACCCCCAGCCCAGCCGCGGCCTGGGCTATCCAAATTGCGGCAGTGGTGGCGCCGGCCCCGCCGCAGCCACCCGTGATGCCGAGGACCAGGCCACCGGGGCCCGGTGAGCGCGACCGGCTGAGGTGGTCCGCCAGCCAGGCAGCGGCATCGGGCAGCACGGCAACCCGTTCGGCACCCAGGGCGGCGGCGAGGTGCCAGAGGCTGTCCCCCTCGCCGTCAAGGCCCACCAGGACTGCGGGCGTCCGCCGCCGTGGTGGGAGTTCCCGCACGTCGCTTCCCACCAGGACGGCTGAGGCAGCGTCCCAGTAGCGTCCGCCCTCCACCGCGTCCGGAACAGCGCGCAATCGGGAGCCGGCGGCCGCTACGATGCGTTCCACTTCGGAGCGGAGGACGGCGGAGGAGGTAACCAACAGCACCTCCCCCGCACCGTCCGGCGCTGATCCATCCGGACGGGAACTGTCCGGCAGCCAAGGGGCGCCGGACGCCGGGTTGTCCTGCGACAAAGCACGGGCTGGTGCTCCCCGGCCTGGTGGGCGCCGGAAAGAATCCGTGGCCTGGTCCGGCCCGGGGTGCGGTGCATTCAGCTGGTGCCTGCTCATGCAGCCACTCTGCCGCGGCAGCCAAAGCCAGTTAAGGGGGCAGCTCCCCTATGTGGACAACCAAGCCACCGCTCCCGGCAGGGCACAATGGGAGCATGTACCTGCTGCTTGCCGCCCACGCCCGCGGCGCGGCACTGCAGGAACTGACACAAGCCGGCCACCCCCAGCAGGCCAACCCCGAACCGCGGGTGGTGGCACCCGGCGAGCTTGCCGGCGTCGTCAGCGAATTCGAAGCCCGGCGCCCGGGCGGCCAGCCGCCCCGCTGGATCTGGCACCGGACCCAGGACTGGTACCCCGCACTGCTCGCCGCAGGCGTGGAGGTGGAGCGCTGTTACGACATCACGCTGTGCGGCAACATCCTGGCGTTTTCGCAGTTCAGCGCCCACACCGACTACGCCAGGAACACCGACAGGGTCCCGGTGGAGGATCCCTTGCTTCCACCAAAAGCCCTGCTGCCCCCGCGTCCCCCTGCCGACCAGGGCGCGCTGTTCGACGAACCAGCTGCCGGGCCGGCGCCGGGGTGGGCACTGGATGAACTCCGCGCCGAGTACGCTGCCCAGCAGGGCGCCTTGGCCGCCGTGGGGACAGCGGAGAACCGCAGGAACCGCCTGCAGTTGCTGCTCGCGGCGGAGTCCGCAGCCGCCATGGTGGCCGCGGAGATGCAGCACGCCGGCGTCCCGTGGCGGGAGGACCTGCACGAACAGATCCTGGTGGACCACCTGGGACCCCGCCCGCCCGCCGGCCAGCGTCCGCAACGGCTGGAGGCGTTGGCTGCGGAGCTGCGCGCCCTGCTCAACTCACCAGGACTCAACCCGGATTCGCCGCAGGACCTGATGCGGGCTCTGCACCGCAACGGCATCGAGGTCAAGAGCACCCGGAAATGGGAGCTCCGGGAGTCCAGCCACCCCGTCATCGAGCCGTTGCTGGAATACAAGAAGCTCTCCAGGCTCCACACGGCCAACGGCTGGTCCTGGCTGGACGCCTGGGTGGACGGCGGACGGTTCCGTCCCGAATATGTGGTGGGAGGAGTTGTCTCGGGTCGCTGGGCATCCCGCGGGGGCGGCGCCCTGCAGATTCCCAGGCAGGTCCGTGGTGCGGTGCACGCAGACCCGGGTTACAAACTGATCGTTGCCGATGCCTCGCAGCTGGAACCGCGTGTCCTGGTGGCCCTGGCGCAGGATTCCTCCATGGCTGAGGCAGCCCGGGACCAGGACTTGTATGCCGGTATCGCCGCGAAGGGCTTCGGCGGGGACCGTGCCAAGGCAAAAATGGCCCTGCTGGGCGCCATGTACGGGGCCACCTCCGGCGAGGCGGGGCGTCTAATGCCGCAGCTGGCGCGTACCTATCCACGCGCCGTCGACTTTGTGGAGCAGGCGGCGCGGGCGGGTGAGTCCGGCGGGACGGTGACCACCCGGCTGGGCCGCAGCAGCCCGCCGCCTTCGGAGCGGTGGTTCCTGAGCCAGCGCTCCACCTCGGCGGAGGAACAACGGCGGGCTGAGTCCATCGCCCGGTCCCGCGGGCGCTTCACCCGGAATTTCGTGGTCCAGGGCTCTGCAGCGGATTGGGCGGCATGCTGGCTTGCGGAATTACGACGCCGGCTGCGTACCCTGCGAAGGCCGGGAACCGCCGGTGGCGGCAGCCCTGTCGGGGCCGAGTTGGTCTTCTTCCTGCACGATGAGGTGATGGTGCATGCACCCGCGGACGGGGTTGACGCCTGCATCGCGGCGATCGAGGATTCGGCCAAGGCCGCCAAGGAATTGCTGTTCGGTCCGGTCCCGGTCGAGTTCCCGGTAAGCCTCGCCGTCGTCGACTCCTACGACCTCGCCAAGTAGCTGCCTCGGAGGGCGTCAATACCCGCCATCGAGATGCAAGGTAACCTACCCGGCAGTAGTTCGACGGTTGTGGTGGCGGAGGTTACAGTCAAAAGCGGTGACTGAAACAGACCGGTCCACACGCTGATGCAACGACGCATAACAGGGAGGTCCCCGTCCATGGCGGGAAGATTTGAAATACACCGCACAGGCGACGAGTCGTACCGGCTGCGGCTCACCGACGCCGAGGGCAACACGGTTGCCGTTTCGCCCACCTTCAGGTCCCTTCCCATGCTCCGGGACGGCATCAAGGCCATGCGCGAAAACGCCGCCACTGCCATCGTGGTGGACCTGCGCCAGTAGGTCGAAACCTAGACCCCCATGGGGTGGAGCCGGTTCCGGTCCCAGGGAACCGACCAGCCCAACTGGTCGAAGAGGCCGCTCAGCACGATGCCGGTGAAACCCCACACCACCACGCCGTTGACGGTGAACGCGGGACTGTCGAAGGTGCGGCCTGCGCGGTGGACGGTGGCCATCACCCGGTTGTCCGGGTCCAGCAGGTCCCGGACCGGTACGCGGAACACCTGTGCGGATTCGCCGTAATCCACCACCCGGACCGGTGAGGGGGCCTGCCACCAGCCGAGGACGGGCGTCACCAGGAAGTTGCTGTGCGCCAGGCCCAGTTCCTGGAGCGCTCCGAGAACTTCAACCCCGCCGGCATCAAGCCCTGTTTCCTCTTCGGCTTCCCGCAGGGCAGCCGCTACCGGAGTTTCGCCCGTGTCGATACCGCCGCCGGGAAATGCCACCTGGCCCGGGTGGGAGCCCAGGGTGTGGGCGCGTTCCAGGAGCAGGACGTCGAGGTCCGCCGGGGCGAGCGGCTTACCGGACGCGGCGGGGACGTCGTCAAGGACGCCGAAAAGCATCAGGATGGCAGCCCTGCGGGCCCGTGCCGCGTCAACCGTCAGCGCCGCCCAGCGCGGATCCGGGGGCCCGGCCGTTCCGGTTTCGGCGCGCCGCACCAGCTCGGCGAGGTCTTCGCGTGCGCTCACGGGGTCCTCTTTTGGGAAGCCATCCGGATTTCCGCGGCGCGGTGCTGCTCTGCCAGGTACTGCTCCAGCAGCTCCTCGCTGCCGGGGGCCAGTTCGTACTTAAGAAGCTTGGCTGCCTTGATGGGGTCGGTTTCGCCCAGCCCGTAACTGGGGCACCAGGTGGCCACGGGACAGGCTCCGCAGGCGGGTTTCCGGGCGTGGCAGACGCGGCGGCCATGGAAAATCACCCGGTGGGACAGCATGGTCCAATCCCTCCGTTCGAACAGCTCCGCCACGTCCTGTTCGATCTGCACGGGATCCTCCGACTGCGTCCAGCCAAACCGCTTGGCCAGCCGGGCAAAGTGGGTGTCCACCGAGATGCCGGGGACGCCGAAAGCGTTGGCAAGCACCACGTTGGCCGTTTTGCGCCCTACACCGGGCAGCGTGACCAGTTCCTCCATCCGGCCGGGTACTTCGCCGTCGAACTCGTCCACCAGCCGCGTGCACAGTGCCTGGACGTTCTTCGCCTTGGCGCGGAAGAACCCGGTGGGCTTGAGGATGGCCTCAAGTTCCGTGGGGTCCGCCTCTGCCAGTGCCCGTGCGTCAGGCCAGCGCGCGAACAGCACCTTGGTGACCTGGTTGACCGTGACGTCGGTGGTTTGGGCGGACAGTACGGTGGCCACGAGCAGTTCGAACGGGTTCCGAAAGTCCAGTTCCGCGTGGGCGTACGGGTATTTCTCGGCCAGGGCCCGGTGGATGCGCCGCGCCCTCCGCTTCAGGGCGAGGACTGATTCGGACGAGACCACGGGCATCCCCGTAGCCTGGCCGGTCTTGGTGCGGGTCCCGGCCACCTGCGTCAGCCGCGCTCGATGTTGCTGAGGTCGCGCAGGACGCCCAGCCGTCCGTCAGTGTGCTGGACCAGGAACTCGTGGCCGCGGTCCTCGAGGGCCAGCACCCAGCCGCCGGGCTCGATCACGAAGGCGGGCGCACCGGTGCGGGGGTCGAAGGCAGTGCGGTGCTGGGCCACGGCAAACCAAAAAGCCTCGTGGACCGGCTGCCCGTCTGTTTCATCGTGGCGGCTTGCCGGGTCCACCGTTGCCCCGATGGGCTGTTCGGCACGGACCTGCTGGTGTACCGCGGTGGCCGCGGGCGGCTCCCATGCGGCCTGCGGAGCATTGGTCGCCGGGATGTCCCCGTGCCGTGTCTCGCCGGCCTCCACTTCGGGGGCGGGGCGGACGACGTCGGCTGCCTGGGTGGGCGGCCCGGCCTCCACTTCAGGGGCAGGGCGGACGACGTCGGCTGCCTGGGTGGGCGGCCCGGCCTCCACTTCGGGGGTCTGTTCGGATGTTTCGGGGGCGGGTGCGGTCGGTGCGGACCCGGCAGGCCCGTGGGCACCGGAAACGGCAGCCGCGGCACCGGCTCCTGCAGCTCCGGCAGTTCCCGCGTTTGATGTCCCGGCGGCAGCCACCGGAACGGCCGCGGTGGCGGGCGCATGTGCCAAGCGGACAGGTTCAGGGCTTGGGCTGGCGGATCCGGGCTGGACCGCGGAGGACCCGGAACCGGCGCCTCCGAAGACGCCGGCACCCTTGATGCCGCCGCCCTTTGACTGGCTGGGACCCGGCTCCGGCTTGGGCGCCTTGAGTGCCCTGCGCGTCGGGACCGCCGCTTCCCGTGCCACCACGTGCGCCGGCGCCTCTGGCCGGTCCTTGAAGTCGCCTGACAGATATGGCAGGAAGCGGCCCAGGACTGTTGCGGCGAACAGCACCAGCGAGCCGATCAGGCCGACCAGCAGGCTGGTCACGTAGCCGCCCGCAATGGACAGGAAGAAGAAAGCCACGGCGAAGGAGGCCACCACGGAGGCGAATTGGTCGATTGAGAGCGAACCCACCCGGATTTTCGTCGCGGGGGCGAGCCTGCGCGCGGCGAACAGCGCACTGGCGATCAACGGCAGGATGATGCCCAGTCCCAGGAAGAACAAATTGTTCAGGTTCCACAGGTTGTAGCGGGTGCCAAAGAGGGGCAGCAGGGACGCGACGAACAGGATCAGCGTGCCGGCGAAGACAGCCAGGTCCCGCACTGTAAACGGGCCCAGAACCGCCTGGTGGGCGTGGGGGTCGATCTTCCCGGAGGCAGCCTTTGGTCCTGCAGCCTGTCCCGTTGCCGCGTTACCGGCGGGGGTCGGGTGCCCTGGTCCCCCGGCGGCGGATCCGGAGCCTCCGGGACCTGTCCCGGCGTCCGGGGCCGTTCGCTGGCCGAAGCTCTGCTGGTTCATTCTGCTCTCCTTAGCGTGGCGGCACCGGACCCGGTCCGGACCCGAAAAACTGTGCCGTCTTGACATGCGGTCCTGCCCCGGCCGGGCACTGTTTATGCATGGGCGGGGCGGCCCAAAGTGAAGTCACAATTCCATCTCAGCCTAGTCAACAGCCTGGCTGATCACTAGCTGGAGGGGGCCCGGAGGGGACAACTGGAAGTAACGAAGACGCCATTCACCGCTTAAAAAATGCCGCTCGCGGTCGTCTTTGTGACGGGGAGCACAGGGGGTGCGTGGCAAGCATTAGGCTAGTTTGCGGAACAGCTCTTTGCGGTATGTCCGCCCGGCTGGCGCCCAGTGCCGTGCGAACGGAGGGCCCTGCGGAGGTGGCGTTCCGCGCGGCGACGATCGATGAATGATGAGGTTCACATGTCCCAGGACACCCCAAGCTCCACGGCCACCGTTCCGTCCGCTTCCGCCCAGCCGGCCGGCCACGGCCATCAGGGCGATGCCTTCGCGAACCTGCTGCATGAAACCCGGGCTTTCCCGCCCTCCCCGGAATTCGCGGCCGACGCCGTTGTCACCGCCGCCGAGTACGGGGAAGCGGATGCCGACCGGCCGGCATTCTGGGCCAAGAAGGCCCGGGAACTCCTGACCTGGAACAAGGACTTCACCCAGGCGCTGGACTGGTCCAATCCGCCTTTCGCCAAGTGGTTTGTGGGCGGGGAACTCAACGCCGCCTACAACGCCCTGGACCGACATGTCGAGGCCGGCAACGGGGACCGTGTGGCCATTTACTTCGAGGGCGAACCCGGCGACACGCGGACCTACACGTACGCGCAACTCACCGAGGAAGTGAAGAAGGCGGCCAACGCGTTCGAATCCCTGGGCGTGGCCAAGGGAGACCGCGTGGCCGTGTACCTGCCCATGATCCCGGAGGCCGTGATCACCTTGCTGGCCTGCGCCCGGATCGGGGCGGTGCATTCGGTGGTGTTCGGCGGTTTCTCCGCCGAAGCACTGCGTTCGCGGATCGATGACGCCGAGGCCAAGCTCGTCGTCACCGCCGACGGCACCTACCGGCGGGGCAAGCCCAGCCCGCTCAAGGCCGCCGTCGACGATGCCTTGGCCCACGACGGCCACACGGTACAGAACGTGGTGGTGGTCAAGCGCAACGGCCAGGATGTGGACTGGGCCGAGGGCAGGGACCACTGGTGGGCTGACACGGTGGACTCCGCCTCCGCCGAGCACGTTGCGGTGGGCCACGACTCCGAGCACCCGCTTTACATCCTCTACACCTCCGGGACCACCGGGAAGCCCAAGGGCATCCTGCACACCACCGGCGGCTACCTCACCCAGGCGGCCTACACCCACAAGGCAGTCTTCGACCTGCACCCTGAGACGGACGTCTACTGGTGCACGGCCGACGTCGGCTGGGTCACCGGGCACTCGTACGTCGCCTACGCGCCGCTCATCAACGGCGCCACCCAGGTCATGTACGAGGGCACCCCGGACTCCCCCCATCAGGGCCGTTGGTGGGAGATCGTGGAAAAGTACAAGGTCTCCATCCTCTACACCGCCCCTACGGCCATCCGTACCTTCATGAAGTGGGGCTCGGAGATCCCCGCGAAGTACGACCTCTCTTCGCTCCGCGTGCTCGGCTCGGTGGGCGAACCGATCAACCCCGAAGCCTGGATGTGGTACCGCAAGGTCATCGGCGGCGACAAGGCACCCATCGTTGACACCTGGTGGCAGACCGAAACCGGTGCCCAGATGATTGCCCCGCTGCCCGGCGTGACGGCCACCAAGCCCGGTTCGGCCCAGGTGCCGCTGCCCGGTATCGCCGTGGACGTCGTCGACGAGATGGGCGAGTCCGTCCCGAACGGGCACGGCGGTTTCCTGGTGATCCGCGAGCCCTGGCCCTCCATGCTGCGCGGGATCTGGGGTGATCCGGAGCGCTTCAAGGAAACCTACTGGTCCCGGTTCGAGAACATGTACTTCGCCGGCGACGGTGCCAAGCGGGACGAAGACGGCGATATCTGGCTGCTGGGCCGGGTGGATGACGTCATGAACGTTTCCGGGCACCGGCTCTCCACTACCGAGATCGAGTCCGCCCTGGTGAGCCACCCCGCCGTGGCGGAGGCCGCCGTCGTGGGTGCAACGGACGAAACCACCGGCCAGGCCGTCGTCGCGTTCGTGATCCTCCGTGGCGACGCCGCGAACAACGGCGACGCCACCGTCCAGGAACTCCGGAACCACGTGGGCAAGGAAATCGGCCCCATCGCCAAGCCGAAGAACATCCTGGTGGTACCGGAACTGCCCAAAACCCGTTCCGGCAAGATCATGCGCCGCCTCCTCAAGGACGTCGCCGAAGGCCGCGACCCGGGCGATGCCACCACCCTGTCCGACCCGACCATCATGCAGCAGATCGCCGCGTCACTCCGGAAATAGTGGCATCAGACTGACGACGGCGCCGCCCTCCCCGGGCGGCGCCGTCGCCGTATGCTGGAGCAAACCCGTATCCCCGGTAAAGGAACCCGTTCACATGCTTGCAGCCGCCCGACACCAGGCCATCGTGGACGCTGTCCAGCGGGAGCGGGTGGTCCGGATTTCGGACCTGGCCGCACAGCTGGGCGTGTCCCTGATGACCGTGCGGAGGGACATTGAGCAGCTCGAAGAGGGCGGGAAGCTGGAGCGCATCCACGGCGGCGCGAAACTGCCCGGGGACGCCAGCACGCATGAACCGGGCTTCGAGCTGAAGTCCACGCAGTTGACCGCGGAGAAACGGGCCATTGCCGTGGAGGCGGCAGGCTTGGTCCACGAGGGCATGGCGGTTGGATTAGGCGCAGGCACCACTACGTGGGCCCTGGCCCGGGAGCTGGCCGACGGTCCCCGCATTACCGTGGTTACCAACTCGATGCGGATTGCGGATCTCTTCCACCCCGGCGGGTCCACCGTGATCCTGATCGGCGGCGAGCGCACGCCGTCGGACGCCCTGGTCGGGCCCATCGCCACGGCAGCCCTCAAGCAGCTGCACCTGGATGTCCTCTTCCTGGGCGTTCACGGCATGGACGCCCAGGCCGGGTTCACCACGCCAAACCTGCTCGAAGCCGAAACCGACCGCGCTTTCGTGGCCGCCGCCCGCCGGACGGTGGTTCTGGCTGACCATACCAAGTGGGGCCTGTTGGGTATCAGCTCCATCGCCGCATTTGATGACGTGGACGAGGTCATCAGCGATGAAGGCCTCAGCGCCGAAGCCAGGCGCGTCCTGGGCGAACGCTCGAAGCTGCGCGTGGTCCCCGTATAGCACGGCTACGCTGACCCGCGCCGCATGTTGCCGGTCCTACTGTCTTATGGGCAGCCGCAGGACTGCCGGACGTGGAGCTTGGTGGGGAAGATGGCGTGTTTCGGTTTTCCTCCGCGCCGGGCTTCCACCAGGGCATTCACCGCGGCTTCGGCCATCGCAGCCACGGGCTGCTCCACCGTGGTCAGGGGCGGCCAGGAGTATTCTGCCTCAATCGATCCGTCGAAGGACACCACGGCGATGTCCCCCGGAATTGCCAACCCTGCCTCGTGGACGGCCCGGAGCAGACCCACTGCCTGGGTGTCCGACGTGGAGAAGATGGCCGTTGGCCGGTTGACCGAGGCCACCAGCCGCTGGCCTGCGGAATAGCCGCCGGGCCAGGTGAAGCCGCTGTAGACGACAGGTCCTTCGGGCAGCCCGGCTTCCTGCAGGGCCTGTCGCCAGCCCACCTCACGACCGTCCATGCTGCCCGAAACGTTGGTGCCCATAGCCAGTCCAATGTTCGTGTGCCCGTGGCTGATGAGGTGCTGGACAGCAATCCGGGCTCCGGCAGCCAGGTCAACGCCGATGCTGTTGAAACCTGGCGCAGCCCGCTCCTGGTTCAGCAGTACGGCAGGGATGTCCGCAGTCTCCAGTGCTTCAAGGTCGGGTTCAAAGAGGACGCTGGCCAGCAGCACTCCATCCACCTGGCGCGCGGCAAGATTGCGGATGTTGCGCCTCTCCTTG
The DNA here is from genome assembly GCF_039907755.1 of Pseudarthrobacter sp. CC12. Classification (NCBI taxonomy): domain Bacteria; kingdom Bacillati; phylum Actinomycetota; class Actinomycetes; order Micrococcales; family Micrococcaceae; genus Pseudarthrobacter; species Pseudarthrobacter sp. CC12. The sequence goes on from NZ_JARDJH010000027.1 coordinate 46,837, forward strand.
GCCAGGTTCCCGTCCGAGTTGCTGAGGACCAGGGCGTACCCCAGATCCGCGGCGGCATCCTCGACAGCGTGGGCGAGCAGGGAGAAGAACGGGTTGGTGTTGTCCGGGATGATGAGCCCCAGGGTCTCGCTTGACCCCAGCTTGAGTGCCCGGGCCGCCGCGTTGGGCCGGTAGCCGAGCACGCGGATGGCATCCTGTACTTTAGCTTCGGTGGCGGGTGCCACCTTCTTGGGGCCGCCATTGACCACATAGCTGACGACGGCGGTGCTGACGCCGGCATAGCGCGCCACGTCCTTGCGCGTCACAGGGCCGCCACGGGGAGCCTTTACTGCCGGTGATGTCATGGTCTCCATGCTAGCTACGAGTCGGCCGGAGCATCGCCGAAGTCGCGGATGGGGAGCCGGGCGCCATTTTGCAGGGCTGATTCGTGAGCCACAATCCCGGGAAGGGTGAAGCGGGCGGCAACCCATGCATTCACAGGCGGCAGAGTCCGGTTGTTCACCGCGGTGACGAAGTCGTCCACCAGGAAATGGTGGCTTCCCTCATGGCCGTTGGGGGCGCCGCGGAACTCCTCAGGCAACCGTCCGGCGTCGTGGACCGGGGCCAGTCCCGACACGAATGCGTCCCGGAGTTCCGGGGCCACGTTGGCCAGTGAGGGATCGTCCAGGGACATGCTGGGCCGGGTTTCCATCTGCTCGGAGATGTCGTGGACATTCTGTTTGTCCTGCCAGACGGTGACCCTGGCGAGCTGTTCAAAGCTGGCCTCGGTGCCGAAGAACCGGAAGCGCGATTCGCGGATGTGGGAGGGATAGCCCACGCGGCGCATCTCGTTGGTGCGCATCACGCCGCCGTCGTTCAGTTCAAAGAGCGCCGTGGCGTTGGAAAAGTCATTGCCGAACATGCTGACGTCCTTGTCGAATACCCCGTCGTCCCGCTGGTCCTTGACGCCCACGCAGCTGACGCTGACGGCGTGCGCCGGGATGGCCCCCAGCACCCCGCCGATCGCATGGGTGGGGTAGAGCATTGGCGGGTAGCTTGCCGTCTCCTTCCACCGCTCGCCCCCGCTGTACTGGTAGGCGTCATAAAAGCCGAGGTCCATGTCGTGGACGTAGTCGCCTTCGGAGTAGAAGACCCGGCCAAACCTGCCGGCCGCCTGCTGTTCGCGGGCATACACGGTGGCGGGGTTGTAGTAGCTGGTCTCACCCATCATGTACACCTTGCCGGTGTCCCGGACGGCCTGGATGATGCGGGCGATCTCCTCTTCGGCAACCGCCATGGGCACGGCTGAGTAGACGTGCTTGCCGGCGCGGAGAGCACGCTCCACCAGGGGTCCGTGCGTCCAGCGCTGGGTGAAGACCGCCACGGCGTCGACGTCGGAGGCCAGAAGGGCGTCAAAGTCGGGCACGACGCCGGCAAGATCCAGCCTTCGGACCACGGATTCAGCCCGCTCCGGCAGCTCGTCCACAACATAGACCGCACTGACGCCGGGATGCAGGCTGAACAGGTGTGCGAACTGGCTGCCGAACTGGCCCGCGCCCACGATGCCGATGGAGAACGTCATTGTTTGCCTTCCGATTGAAGTTTCTCCGAGTGTTTCACCCGCATCTACTCGAGTCAATATCCAGTCACTGGCGTAATTGCCCTGGTTTTGAAACATTGAAATAAGCCCTTGCCGTCCAATATCTACTCGTGTAGATTTCTTTCCAGCCTGTTACTTCCATCACACTCAGGAAAGGGTCGACGATGACCACCCTTACCAGGAACGCCAGCCCGGCAGTGCACGCAGCGCACCGGCCGCTGAAGCGCCGGGGACAGAGCGACCTGAAGATCGCATTGTTCTTCATAGCCCCGGCGATGATCGGATTTATCGTTTTCTACCTGGTGCCCACCCTGCGGGGCATCTACCTCAGCTTCACCGAATACAGCATCCTCGGCGACCCGACCTGGATCGGCAGCGCCAACTACGAGGCCATCGCCAAGGACCCCCTGTTCTGGAATGCGCTGGCAGTCACCGGGCAGTACGTCCTGATCAACATCCTCCTCCAGACCACGCTCGCGCTGGGTCTTGCACTGCTGATGCACCGGGTAGCCAAATCAACCGTGATCCGCGGCGCGCTCCTGCTGCCGTACCTGATGGCGAACGTGATCGCCGCCCTCCTCTGGTTCTGGCTCCTGGACTACCAGATCGGCATCGTCAACTACTTCATCGATGCCATCGGCCTGCCCAAGGTGGCATTCTTCGGCAGCGAGGAATGGGCCATCCCCACCCAGGCCCTCATCAACACCTGGCGGCACATGGGCTACACCGCCCTGCTGTTGTTCGCCGGCCTGCAGGCCATTCCCAGCCACGTCTACGAGGTGGCCAACCTGGACGGCGCCTCGCCCTGGCAAACATTCCGCAAGATCACCATGCCGCTGCTGCGGCCGGTGCTCGCGTTGGTCCTGATTGTCACCGTCATCGGTTCCTTCCAGGTGTTCGACACCGTTGCCGTCACCACCCTGGGCGGACCCGTCAATGCCAGCCGGGTGCTGCAGTTCTACATCTACCAAAAGGCCTTCACGGAATCGGACTTCGGCTACGGCTCCGCCCTGGCGGTCATCCTCTTCGTCATCCTCGCCCTGGTGGCCTTCATCCAGATGAAGTTCCTCAAGGGCAACGAATCAGACCTGGATTAAGGACACTTCAATGACCACCGCAAAAGTCTCCGCACCCGCCCGGCCCGCCACCCGCCGTCGTCCGTTCAACTGGCGCCGCACCGCCGCCTGGTTCCTTGTGGCCATCGCTGTGGCCGTCTCGGTCCTCCCGTTCTACTGGATCCTCCGGACGGCACTGTCCACCAACGGGGCCTTGGCCGGCAACGCCACCAACCTGCTCCCCGCAGAATTCAGCCTGGGCGCATTCCAGCGCGTCTTCGGCCTGCAGTCCCCCGAAGACGCAGTGGCCCAGGGCGGATCCGGCGCGCAAATCGACTTCTGGAGCTACCTCCGAAACTCCGTGCTCTTTGCCTCCATCACCACCACCGGGGCCGTGTTCTTCAGCGCCATGGCGGCGTACGCTTTCGCCCGGCTTCGCTGGCGGGGACGGAACGCCGTTTTTAGCCTCTTCCTGGCCACCATGATGGTGCCGCCGATCTTCACCGCGCTGCCCAACTTCCTCCTGATCAAGAACCTGGGCCTGCTGAACACGATGGTTGGCCTGGTGCTGCCCTATATCTTCATGACCCCCTTCGCCATCTTCTTCCTCCGCCAGTTCTTCCTGAACATGTCCCGCGAAGTTGAAGAAGCAGCAATGCTCGACGGCGCCAAGCACCTGAGGATCTTCTTCCAGATCATCCTGCCCAACGCCGCAGCCCCGCTCGCCACCCTGGCGCTGCTCACCTTCATCGGCCAGTGGAATGAATACTTCTGGCCTCTACTGGTGGGCCAAGACGAATCCGTCCGCGTCCTCACCGTCGGCCTGGGCGTCTTCAAGTCCCAGTCGCCCCAAGGTGCACCGGACTGGTCCGGGCTCATGGCCGCAACCTTGGTCTCGGCCCTGCCGGTCCTGATCCTGTTCGCCGCCTTTGGAAAGAAGATCGTCAACTCCATCGGCTTCTCCGGCATCAAGTAGGACCCCTCCCCTCGTAATTCCCCCCTCCCGGCGCGCGCCATGGCGGCGTGCCCTGAAGCACACCCTGAAAGGACCCCCATGAACAAGAAGAAAGCACTCGGTTCCCTCGCTGCAGCCGCGGCCGCCGTCCTGGCACTCTCTGCCTGCGGAAGCGGTGGCTCCGCCGAAGCCGGCAAGGGCGAAATCAATTACTGGCTCTGGGACGCCAACCAGCTCCCGGCCTACAAACAGTGCGCCGACGACTTCCATAAGGCCAACCCGGACATCACCGTCAAGGTCACCCAGCGCGGCTGGGACGATTATTGGGGCACCCTGACCAACGGTTTCGTGGCAGGCACCGCCCCGGACGTCTTCACCGACCACCTGGGCAAGTACCCGGAATTCATCAAGAACAAGCAGCTGCTCGCCCTGGATGACGCGGTCAAGAAGGACAACATCGACACCGGGATCTACAACTCCGGCCTGGCGGACCTCTGGGTGGGCCAGGACGGCAAGCGCTACGGACTTCCCAAGGACTGGGACACCATCGCGCTGTTCTACAACACCAAACTTGCCGCGGACGCCGGCGTCACCCAGGAGCAGATGGCCAACCTGACGTGGAATCCCCAGGACGGCGGTTCATACGAAAAGACCATCGCCCACCTGACTGTGGACAAGAACGGCAAGCGCGGCGATGAGCCCGGCTTCGACAAGAACAACGTTGCCGTCTACGGGCTCGGCCTCAATGGGTCCGGTTCCGGCCAGGGCCAGACCGAATGGAGCTACCTGACCGGCACCACCGGCTGGACGCACACGGACAAGAACCCGTGGGGCAAGCACTTCAACTACGACGACCCCAAGTTCCAGGAAAGCATCGACTGGTTCGCCGGGCTGGTGGAGAAGGGCTACATGCCCAAGCTCGAAACCACGGTGGGCGCCAGCATGGCCGATACCTTCGCCGCCGGCAAGTCCGTCATCAACGCCAACGGCTCCTGGATGATCGGCCAGTACACCGGCTACAAGGACGTCAAGGTGGGCATCGCCCCCACCCCGGTGGGTGTCAACGGCAAGCGCGCCAGCATGTACAACGGCCTGGCGGACTCCATCTACGCCGGCACCAAGAAGCCCGAGGCCGCCATCAAGTGGGTCGAATACCTCGGCTCCGCCGCCTGCCAGGACGTGGTGGCTTCCAAGGCCGTCGTCTTCCCCGCCATCAAGACCTCCGCAGACAAGGCCGTGGAAGCCTTCAAGGCCAAGGGCGTGGACGTCACCCCCTTCAGCCAGCAGGTCAAGGACGGCACCACGTTCCTCTACCCGATCGCTGACAACGCCGCGAAGGTTGACGGCATCATGAAGCCGGCCATGGACTCCGTGGTCTCAGGCAAATCCAAGGCGAGCTCCCTCACGGCCGCCAACGACCAGGTCAACGCCCTCTTCAAGTAACCCCCGCACGTGGCTGCGTATGTGGTCGCAGCCACCCGGCCGGGGGGGGCCGGCCCCCCCCCCCCGCGGGCGGCCCCCCCCCCCCCCGCCCCCCCCCCCCCGGGGGCCCCCCCCCCCCCCCCCCGCCTCTCTTTGGCATCAGATCATGTGAGAGCGGCCCGCATCGCTGTGGGGGCGGCAGCCAGTCTTTCGGTCCAGCGATGTCCGAAGCCCCAGACCCTTCCCGCGCCCGTTGCTGCCAGCGCAATCATCGCGGCTGCGTAGATGATGTGCTCATCCATGACTGGGTTGGTTTTGATGGGCAGGGCAGTGAGCCACATAAGGAACATCAGTGCCGTGCCGCCCACGGCCGCGGCCCGAAGAGCGACCCCCAGGACCAGTGCTGCTCCAACGAGCAGGAGCCCGAGCATGAAAGCCGCGTCCACGGCCGGATTCCCCGCAAGAGGCTGGAACGCCCCGGCGAGCGACCCCTTCAGGCTGCCGAGATAGCCCTCGGTAGGGGAACCACCAGCGAGCCAGCTTTTGGCCGTTGGAGTGGCAAAGCCGAGACCGAATACCTTATCGGCAAATGCCCACAAGAGGATTCCGCCGAGCAGGATGCGCAGCACTGCCAGCGCGCGGCCAGCGGCCGCACCCCCGGGCAGGTCATGGATTGCGGCGGCGGAAGGTGTGGCAGGGCGGGTCGAGACGCTCTGGTCAATGACGTTGACGGGCATAAGTTTCCTTAATAATGGGTGCAAGTGATTTTTGGATTAGGTCATCAAAGTGTTGCCTAATTCTAAGGGACAGCCTATCTAGTTAGGTAACCCTTACCCAAGACGTCGCACTTTGTTTCGCCCCTGCGGCCAACCCTCGAAGGGAATCCTTTCGTCGCGCTCGACCAGACGGAACTTGGAAACCCGGTAACCGCTCCTCGAACTGTCCTGCAGGATCGTCGAAGAGGCTTTTCCTTTCGGGCTAACTCCCAGCCTCTGCCCCACCAAATGCCAGCCCCGGTATGCGACAGTGACTCCAACGCTGGGACGTGGCCGATTTGCCGGCCTGACCGTTTACGGTCGGGGGCGGCGACGGAGGAACCAAATCAAGGACTGCACGTGAAACGTAGGCGGGAGTACCATTCCGTGAACCGGGCTTGGCGACTGTCCGGCTTGTTGCTGGTCGCCGCCCTGGTGCCGCTACTTGCCGGATGCGAACCAATGTCCCCCACCCCGGCAGCATCCACCGATTCAGCCACGACGGCCACGGCACCGCAGTCTTTGGACCCCGGACAGGAAGCGGGCGAAGCGGTGCCGTCTCCGTCCGCCACAGACCAACCTGCCACCGCGGAAGCCCCTCAGCCCGCGGCAGTACCAAAACGCCCGGGGACGCCCGATCACATTTTTGTCGTCAACCTCGAGAATAAAGGCTTTGACACTACCTGGGGGGCGACGTCACCGGCACGCTATCTCTCCGGAGCACTCCGCGAACAGGGCGTGCTTTTGGAGAACTACTACGGCATCGCCCATAACTCCCTGCCGAACTACCTGGCGCAGATCTCCGGGCAACCGCCGAACGCAGTGACCAAGCGCGATTGCCACACCTACACCCCCTTCAATGGTTCCGGCACCGATGAGAGGGGCAGGATGCAGGGCGAGGGCTGCGTCTACCCCGCGGAGGTCCCCACGATAGCGGGCCAGCTCAGCGCTGCTGGAAAGACCTGGAAAGGCTACATGGAGGACATGACAAGCCCCTGCCAGCACCCACAATTAGGTGCAGTGGACAGCCATATGAAAGCGACATCCGCCACGGACCAATACGCCACAAGGCACAACCCGTTCGTCTACTTCCAGTCCATCACCTCATCCCCGGACTGCGCGAAAAACGTGGTCAGCCTAGCCGCGCTCCCGCAAGACCTCGCATCGGTAAGCACCACGCCCAACCTGTCCTACATCACACCGAACCTGTGCCACGACGGACATGACCACCCCTGCGTCGACGGCAGCGAAGGCGGGCTCGCCAGCTCCGACCAGTGGCTGGCCCAGCAGGTCCCGCCGATCCTGGACTCGCCGGCGTTCAAACAGGACGGCATGCTGATAATCACCTTCGACGAGACCGACGGCGGCACCGTCGGGCCATCGGAGGGCACCACCGGAAGCCCGCTAGGAGGAACTGCCGGGGGGAGAACCGGCGCGCTCGTCATCTCACCTTTCAGCGCCCCAGGGGGTACCTCATTGCAGCCCTACAACCACTACAGCCTTCTGGCCAGCATCGAAGACTTCCTGGGCCTCCCACGTTTGGGGACCGCCAGTGAGCCCGGCGTGACACCTTTTGGCGCCGACGTTTACCAGCGCAACTCCTAAGCCAGCGGACAGCGTTGCACGAAAGGGGACGGCCGAGGAGAAACCGCGCAGGAGTACTTTCGTAATACGTCACGTTTGGTTTGCGTAATGACGCCGGGTACCCTCTTCCTTAGGCCTGCCTAAGTAAGGCTTACCTGAGTGAAAGAACTTTCCATGACCGCCAACTTCCTCATCGGCCTGCGCGAAGGACTCGAAGCCACCCTGGTGGTAGTCCTGCTCTTGGCCTACCTGGCCAAGACGGACCGACGCCACCTCATCGCCCGGATCTGGGCAGGTGTCGCAGCTGCGGTAGCCGTGTCAACCGGCTTCGGCGCGCTCCTCACCTTTGGCCCCAAGGGACTTACCTTCGAGGCACAGGAAGCAATCGGCGGCACCCTCTCCATCCTCGCCGTCGGCCTAGTCACATGGATGGTCTTCTGGATGGCCCGCACCGCACGGACGCTCGGAAGTGACCTGAAGTCCCGCGTCGACAAGTCTGCCGGTGGCACCGGATGGGGCCTCGCCGTCGTTGCTGCCATCGCGGTGGGCCGCGAAGGTCTGGAAACGGCGCTGTTCCTCTGGGCCGCGGCCAAAGCCACGGGCGAATCCACCCAGCCGCTTGTCGGCGCCCTCCTCGGCCTGATTGCCGCCGCCGGCTTCGGCTACCTGCTCCACCGCGGCGTCCTCAAGGTCAACCTCTCCCGCTTCTTCACCTGGACCGGGGCCGCCCTGGTCATCATCGCCGGCGGGGTGCTGTCCTACGAAATCCACGACCTCCAGGAGGCCGGCGTGCTTCCGGGGCTGCACTCCCTGGCCTTCGACATTAGCGGCGCGGTACCGCCGTCGTCCTGGTACGGCACCCTGCTCAAGGGACCCCTAAACTTCTCTCCCGCCACCACTTGGCTCGAAGCTTCTGCGTGGCTGCTGTACGTCCTGCCGGTGCTGTTCCTGTACCTGCGCACCAACCACAACGCACCACACAGCCCCGACCCATCCGGCAGGAAGGCCGCCACGGCCGTCGCAGCCGCCTAATCCCCCCATCACCCGCACCCAAAGGAATCCCCATGCCTGGCTTCACCCTGCATAAAAACCCTCCGATGACCCGCAGTACCAAGCTCGCTTCATTGGCTGCCGCCGTCGTGTCCGTCCCCCTGCTGCTCACCGGCTGCACCGACAACACCAAAGCCGCCGCGAACTCCTCCGGCCCAATCGAGGTCATCAGCTCGAACACCGGCTGCAAAGTCTCCGCCGCCAGCGTGCCCAGCGGGAACCTCACCTTCACGGTCAAGAATGAAGGCACCGAAGTCACCGAGTTCTACCTGCTGGCAGCGGACGGCCTGCGGATCCTGGGCGAGGTGGAGAACATCGGCCCCGGTCTGACCCGCAACCTTGTGGTCACCGCACCCGCCGGCACCTACACCACCGCCTGCAAGCCGGGCATGGAAGGCGACGGGATCAGAAGAGCCCTGGAAGTGACCCAGTCAGGGAACGAGCCGACGGCGGACGCGAACTTCCAGCACCTCCTCGACACCGCCACCGGACAGTACGCCTCCTACGTCAAGGACCAGGGCGAACAGCTGCTCACCGGTACCCAGCAGTTCGCCGCAGCCTTCGCAGCCGGCAACGCTGTGCAGGCACGGCAGTTGTACGCTGCCACCCGGCAGCACTGGGAACGGATCGAGCCCGTCGCCGAGTCCTTCGGAGACCTGGACCCGCAGCTCGATGCCCGCGAGGCCGACCTCGAGCCAGGCCAGGAATGGACCGGCTGGCACCGGGCAGAGAAGGATCTCTTCCCGCCAGCCGACTACACCGCAATGACGCCGGCCGAACGCTCGGCCATCGCCGACCGTATGGTTGCCGACACCAAGGACCTGGTCGAGCGCAGCCGCACCCTGGAATTTTCCGCCGGCACCCTGGGCAACGGCGCCAAGGGACTCCTGGACGAAGTGGCCACCCGAAAGGTGACCGGCGAAGAGGAAATCTGGTCCCACACCGATCTTTGGGACTTCCAGGCGAACATCGACGGCGCACGCATCGCTTTCGAATGCCTGAAGCCAGCCCTGCTGCAAAAGGACCCGACCCTGGCCGCCTCGCTCGACGACAAGTTCGCGGCGCTGCAGGCCGGACTCTCCACCCATAGCCAGGGCGGCGGCTTCACCTATTACGACAAACTCTCCCCCGAGCAGGTCCAGCGGCTCGCCTCGCTGGTGGACGCCCTCGGGGAGCCGCTGTCGAGGCTGACCGCGGCGGTGGTCCTGTGACCGGCTGCCCGTTCGGGAGTCACCAGCAGGTGCCTTCAGGACCGAATGAATCCGCCCCACCACCATCTGATTCCAAGGGCAGTGAACAGCCAACGGGATCCCTGCTGAGCAGGCGCGGCCTCCTCAGCCTCGCCGGAGTCGGCGGCGCGGCCGCCGGGCTCGCCGCAGGCTTTCTGGGACACGACACCGTCGAGGCGTCCGCGGCACCCGCGCCGCCTGTCACCGACAACTCCATTGTCCCCTTTCACGGAAACCATCAAGCGGGCATCACCACCCCGGCGCAGGACCGTCTACACATGGCAGCGTTCGATGTCACCACCGACAAGCGTGAGGAACTCATCCAGCTGCTCAAGGACTGGACCGAGGCTGCGGCGGCGCTGACTGAGGGCCAGCCGGCCGGGGCAACCGGGGCCGTGAACGGGCCCTACGGCGCACCGCCGGAAGACACCGGCGAGGCCCTGGACCTCAGCGCCGGAAAGCTCACCCTCACCTTCGGATTCGGCGCCAGTCTCTTCGAAAAGGACGGAGCTGCCCGCTTCGGCCTGGAAGGCAGGAAACCCGAGGCCCTGATCGACCTCCCGCACTTTCCCGGTGACGACCTTGACCCTGCTCGCAGCGGCGGCGACGTGGTGGTCCAGGCCTGCGCCGACGACCCCCAGGTGGCAGTCCACGCCATCCGCAACCTGGCAAGGATCGGATTCGGAAAGGTGCGGGTGCGCTGGTCCCAGCTGGGATTCGGCCGAACGTCCTCCACGTCCCGCGCCCAGCACACTCCACGGAACCTGTTCGGGTTCAAGGACGGCACCAACAACCTCAAGGTCGAGGATGAACAGCTGCTCGACCAACACGTGTGGGCCCAGGCCTCCCGGCCGGAGGACGACTGGATGGCGGGCGGCAGCTATCTGGTGGCGCGCCGGATCCGGATGCACATCGAAACCTGGGACCGGACGTCACTGGGTGAACAGGAAGGCTTGATCGGCAGGACCAAGGGCACGGGTGCGCCCCTGTCCGGCGGCGAAGAGTTCACCGAGCCGGATTTCGCCCGGCACGGCAAGGGCGCCAAGCCCCTGGTTCCCGTCGGTTCGCACGTGCGGATGGCGCACCCAAGCCAGAACAGCGGGGTGCGGATGCTGCGCCGCGGCTACAACTACACCGACGGGTCCGACGGCGTAGGTCACCTCGATGCCGGCCTGTTCTTCATTGCCTTCGTCACCGACCCACGGACCCACTACGTCCCCATGCAGCTGGCCATGGCCAAAGGCGACAAACTGGCCGTGGAGTACCTCAAGCACACCGGCTCCGGCCTTTTCGCCGTCCCCGGCGGCCTGCAGCCAGGTAAATACCTCGCCGAGGCCCTCTTCACCTAAGGCAATTGCCCATCGGAGGGCGTGTAGACCAACGAGTCAAGTTCCTGGCAGAACGTGTCACTCGTGATCCCCGCTAAACCCGGCCCGCGGCGAGAATAGCGTCCGTTAGGTTCGTGCGGCTGGTTTCCTGGCATGGTCAGCAGTCCGTTGCTATCGGTGGGCGTAGGTGAGGCAGTCCGCGTTGTCTTTCCCGGGGCCTACGTGGACTTCGGAGGCCTGGCACATGAGGTGGTCGTTGTGGACGCACTCGACGCGCTGGCAGGCCCCGACGTCGGCCAGTACCTTGGGAAGTCCCCCGTGGCTTCCGGTCTCAATGAAGGTGGCGCAGTGTGCGTGGTCTTCCCCTCCGCTGACAGTGATAGCAGCGGCATTGCAGTTGGTGTGGTCATTGAAGGAACAGTTGGTCACGCTGCAGTCGGCAACATGCGTTGTCATTTCGGGATCCTTCCTGCTTCGGCACCCGGGTGGCGCTCGGTTGTTCCAACGTAGGCCCCACCGCGCCATTGAAAAAGACCCAATTCTTTGACCTAATTGGGCTCGGACTAGATGAGCGGCCTCCTCTCAGCAGAGTGCCAGCTGACCGTTCTGCGAGTAGGCAGACTCTGAGGAGTTTCCAGTCTCAATGTGCGCCTTTACCTGAAGCCACGGGGAGGCACCCAACCGGCAGCACCGTCTCTTAAAGCAAAAGCTTTCCAAGACACCCCTTCAAGGCCAGCCACGGGAATATTGATCCGCATCATTCCAAGCCCGCCGAGGTCTCGCTAAGTCGTCTTATCGAGAAGCGTCTCAGCCCTGCCTTCAAGGGGCCTTTCCGAGCCACAATGGCAGGGTGAGACACCTTGGCTACACACGGGTCAGTACATCCAGCCAGGACGCACAACTGCAGCTCGACGCGCTCGTCGCGGCAGGGGTACAGAAACGCGATGTCTTCGCCGATGTCACCTCCGGCAGCCGCGCCGCGATCGAGCGGCCAGGCATGAAAAGGCTTCTCGAGTACGCCGAGCCCGGCGACACGGTGGTGGTCTGGCGCGTCGACCGACTTGGCCGGTCTCTCATCGACGTCCTGAACACGGTGACGCTGCTCAGGGACCGGGGTATCACCTCCGCTCCGTCTCAGACGGCATCGACCCGAGGACATCGACCGGGCGGCTCATGCTGAACATGCTGGCCACCCTTGCCGAATACGAACGCGAGCTCATCCTGGAACGGATAAATGCCGAGATCGCTGCAGCGAAGCAGAACGGCACCCGCTTCGGCCGCCCTGCATCCGATCCCGGCCTCATCGCAGAAAAGCTGGCCGTCGCCACGGATGCCCGGGAAAAAGGACACACCGCGAAAGAGGCTGCACGCCTGATCGGCTAAAGCAGAGCTACGCTCTACCGCCATCAGCAGGCATAAACTAGCCGCCAAAACCCACCGAAGTGAGCATGTGGGCGTCGACTCAGGCAGCCAAGGGTAGGGCCACCGGCATCGGTGTGTAGAGGGACCCGTCCCGCAGCATCGCCCACAGAACATTGAGCCGTCGCCGGGCAAGCGAGAGCATTGCCTGAATATGAGATTTCCCTTCCATGCGTTTCCGGTCGTAGTAGCCACGTGAAGCAGGACAGGACTTCAGAGCCGATAGCCCCGAGAGGTAGAAGACGCGCAGCAGCCGGCGGTCATAACGTCTGGGCCGATGGTGGTTTCCGCTGATCCTTCCGGAGTCCCGGGGTGCGGGTGCCAGCCCGACGACGCCCGCGAACCGATCTGCGGTCTGGAATACGGTGAGGTCGCCGCCGGTGGCGCCGAGGAATTCTGCTGCAAGGACCGGGCCGAAGCCGGGCATGCTCAGAAGCACCTGCGTGTGCTGGTGTTCGGTGACTTTCTCACTGATCATGGCATCGATGTCCGCTAGTTCATCGTTCAGGGTGAGGATCTCCTTGGCGAGTGCGGCGACGATCCCCTCCCCCATATGCTGAGCCGGAACGATGGTGTGCTGTGATTTTGCCGCCTCAACTGCCGCTGTGGCGACAGCTGCCGAGGAGCGGGCACCGTGTTTCTTCAGCCAGGCGTGGATTCTGGTCTGGCCGCCGCGGCGGATTCCGTCGGGAGTCCGGTATTTTCTCAGCAGCGTCAGTGCGGCCTTGGACCGGCTGTAATCGAAGGCCCGCTCCAAGGCAGGGAAGTATTCGAGCAGCTGGGCTTGCAGGCGGTTGAGCGCCCGGACCCTGTCCGCTCCCTTGTCGGCCCGCCGGGCTGTCAGGAGCCGCAGCCCCGTGCTGACCTCATCCCCGGCCCGTAGTGGTTGCAAGTCGTTTCGCATGCGGGCCTGGTCAGCGATGACGGCGGCGTCTTTGGCATCTGTCTTACCTTCGCCGCGGTAAATTTTGGAGGCGTGATGCACTGTGCGGCCTGGAATGTAGAGGACGTCCTGGCCATGACTAGCGAGTAGGGCGATCAGCAGCGCCGGTCCCCCATGGTTCAGGTCCATCGCCCAGACCACCGGATCACCGTCGGCTAGTTCCAGAACGTCGCCCAGGAGCTGTAGCAGCGCTCGTTCGTCATTGGGGATTCTTTGGGAGAGCAGACGGTTTCCGTCGGCATCGATCACAAAGCAGTGGTGGTGGGCTTTGCCAGCGTCAATGCCGGCCCAAAGTTGCACCAAGAACAGCCTCCAGTCTGTTGGATGAGTAGAGCCCAGCAGATAACCGCGCCGTCGTGTCCTTATCCGGCGATCATGTCGCGTCTCTCAATTAGCGGTCGGGTCATCGCGGGGTGGCAGGCGGCCAATCCTTCGAAGCCGTCACGAGACCGTCCGGCACAGCAACCAAAGCCATACCCGCCTCCCCTGGGTCGCCACGACCCTACAACGGCCGCGGAACTGAGCCCGGTAACAACATAAGGACAGCTACCAGGTCCGCGGCCTCACCGTGGCCGCCGGCTCCCCGGCGTTCAAGGACCTGGTGGCGCAGCGCGACGCGTTCACCATTGAACGGCTCCGGGCCGGCGGCGCAATCCTGATCGGTCTTACCAACATGCCTCCCATGGCCAACGGCGGGATGCAGCACGGGGTCTACGGCCGGGCGGAAAGCCCCTACAACGCGGACTTCCTCACGGCCGCATTCGCGTCAGGTTCATCCAACGGCTCCGGGACCGCCACCGCCGCCAGCTTCGCGGCGTTCGGCCTCGCGGAAGAGACCTGGTCCTCCGGCCGCGCCCCGGCGTCGAACAACGCCCTCTGCGCCTACACCCCCTCGCGCGGGGTCATCTCCGTCCGCGGGAACTGGCCGCTCGTTCCCACCATGGACGTAGTAGTTCCGCACACCCGCACCATGGCGGACATGCTGGAGGTCCTGGACGTGGTGGTAGCCGACGACACCAACCCCCGCGGCGACTTCTGGCGCGTCCAGCCGTGGATCCCGGTACCCAAGGCATCAAGTGTCCGCCCGCCGTCGTACGTTTCCCTGGGCGTTCCTGACGCAGCCGCCGCGGCAGGCGTACTGGCAGGGAAGCGTTTGGGCGTACCCCGGATGTACATCAACGCGGACCCGCAGGCCGGCACCGCCGACGCCCCGGGCATTGGTGGTCCCACAGGGCAGCAAATCGAAACCCGGGCGTCCATTATTGCGCTGTGGAAGGCGGCCCGCCGCGACCTGGAAGCGGCTGGTGCCGAGGTCATCGAGGTGGACTTCCCCGTGGTGTCCAACTACGAAGGGGACCGGCCGGGCGCACCCACCATCGCCACCCGAGGCATGGTGTCCCCGGCATATTTGCGCCGGGAAATCGTGGAGCTGCCAGCCTGGGCGTGGAATGACTTCCTGGAGGCCAACGGTGATCCGCAGCTGAACCGCCTCGCAGACGTGGACGGCTCCGCGATCTTCCCCGCCCCGGACGGTGCACTGCCGGACCGCTACGACGGCTTCGACGACGACATCGCTGACTATCCCGCATGGATCCGGGAGCACGGCGTTCCGGACCTCGCCCACATTCCGCACCTGCCCGCGGGCCTGGCCGGACTCGAAGAGACGCGCCGGGTGGACCTGGAGGCATGGATGGACCGGCTGGGCCTGGACGCGGTGGTGTTCCCCGCCGCTGCGGATGTGGCCCCGGCGGACGCTGACGCGAACCCCGCTTCGGCGGACACGGCCTGGCGCAACGGCGTCTGGGTATCCAACGGCAACCTGGTCCCCCGGCACCTCGGCATTCCCACGGTCACAGTCCCGATGGGCCTGGCAGCGGACATCGCCATGCCGGTGGGCCTGACCATCGCCGGCAAAGCCTACAGCGACACGGACCTGCTCCGGCTGGCCGTGGCCTTCGAAGCCACCGGGAACCGGCGCATGCCACCTCCCCGCACCACGCCTGCAGGGGAAAGTGACTGA
Organism: Pseudarthrobacter sp. CC12; assembly: GCF_039907755.1. NCBI lineage: Bacteria > Bacillati > Actinomycetota > Actinomycetes > Micrococcales > Micrococcaceae > Pseudarthrobacter > Pseudarthrobacter sp. CC12. Next base: position 62,176 of record NZ_JARDJH010000027.1, read on the forward strand.
ACGAAGCCAGCCCTGGTGGGTAGTCTGGACGCATGGCACGGCCCCTTGCCAACCCAGCCGCCCTTCGGCCTGACTGCTCACACTGCTTTGCCCTGTGCTGCACGGCCTTCGGTTTTGCCCGCTCCGCAGACTTTGCCGTCGACAAGCCGCCAGCCACGCCGTGCTCCAACCTCGCCGCAGACTTTTCCTGCACCATCCATGACAGGCTCCGGGCACGCGGTTTTGCCGGCTGCACGGTTTTCGACTGCTTCGGCGCAGGGCAGGCCGTCAGCAGGCGGCTGTTCAACGGAACCTCGTGGCGGGAAGACCCGGCAACGGCAACGGACATGTTCACGGCCTTCCGGATCCTGCGCCAACTCCACGAAATGCTGTGGCACCTGGCCCAGGCGGCGACGGCGGCCTACAGCGCGGATACCGCAATCGAGGTGCGCCAGGTGGAGTGGAGCGTCCGGAAGGTCGCCGAAGGCGGGCTTGGCGAGGTCCTGGCTGCCGATGTCGCGACCCTCCACCGGCAAGTGGGCGAAACTCTGCGCTGGGTCAGTGAGGAGGTCCGCGCCGGGTATATCGACGATGCCCCACAGCCTGCCCGCCTGGCACCAGGCTCGGACCTTGCCGGAGCACGCCTGGGCGGGTTGGCGCTGTGCGGCGCAGATCTTCGCGGCGCCTGCCTGATCGCCGCCGACCTCAGGGGAACAGACCTGACCGCAGTGGACCTGCTGGGCGCAGACCTGCGGGATGCAAGGCTCGACGGCGCAGACCTCAGTCATGCCCTATTCCTCACCCAGGCGCAGGTTGCCGCCGCCCGCGGCAGCGCGTCCACCCGGCTCCCCGCAGGGCTCGAACAGCCTGCCCACTGGGTCCCCTAACCTGCACCGGGGCCTCCCGCCCACCCAGCGGATGCGCCTTGACAGCCGCGATTGTGAGCGCTGACAGTGGGAGGAAACCGATGCCAAGCGAAAGCCACTCGATGAAGAACTGGGCAGGAAACCTCGAATACTCCTCGGCTGATGTCAGGCGGCCGGAGTCCGTTGCGGAGCTGGCGGCCATCGTGGCCGCTTCGCCACGGGTCAAGGCCCTGGGGTCACGGCACTCGTTCAACCGCGTGGGTGACACGGACGGGGTCCACGTGCTGCTTGATGCGCTGCCGCAGCGGGTGGACCTGGACGCGAGCCGAGGCACGGTGCGCGTCAGTGGTGGCGTCAGTTACGGGGCACTGTGCCGGACCCTTGAGGAGTCCGGCGTGGCAATCCACAACCTGGCCTCGCTGCCGCACATCTCGGTGGCAGGTGCTGTGCAGACCGGCACCCACGGCTCGGGCGTGAACAACCAGTCCCTCGCCGGGGCCGTGGAATCGATCGACCTGGTGCGGGCGTCCGGCGAGCAGGTAACGCTGACCCGGGCGGACGGGGATGAGTTCCTGGCCAGCGTGGTGGGCGTCGGAGCCGTTGGCATTGTCACCGGCCTGGAACTGGCAGTGCAGCCCAGCTTCAGGATGCGCCAGCGGGTCCTCGAAGACCTGCCGTGGGACAACGCCCTGGCCGATTTCAGCACTATCGTGTCGGCCGCCTACAGCGTGAGCCTGTTTACGGACTACGGGGGCTCCGCGGTCAACCAGGTATGGCTCAAGGCGCTGGACGGGGAGCTGCCGCTTCCCAGCCTGTTCGGGGCCACCGCCGCCCTGCAGCCGCGGCACCCCCTACCGGAAATGTCGGCGGAAAACTGCACGGCGCAGCTGGACGAACCCGGCCTGTGGCTGGACCGGCTGCCGCACTTCCGGCACGAGTTCACGCCGAGCAACGGAGACGAACTCCAGAGTGAGTTCATCCTTCCCATCGAACACGCCCCAGCCGCCCTCCAGGCCGTCCGCGCGCTGGCAGAAGGCCTCACGCCCCTGCTATTCGTCTCGGAGATCCGCACCGGCGCCGCGGACGAGTTCTGGCTCAGCCCGTTCCACCGCCAGCAGAGCGTCGCACTCCATTTCACCTGGAAGCCGCTGCAACCTGAGGTGGAGGCCTTCCTTCCAGTCCTTGAGGAGGCCCTGCGCCCCTTTGGCGCGAGGCCGCACTGGGGCAAGCTGTTCACGCCGGACGGCCATGACTGGGAGGCCCTGTACCCCCGCTTCGCAGATTTCCGTGCGTTTGCCGCCGGGCATGATCCCGAAGGCAAATTCCGGAACAGGCTGCTGGACAGCATCCTGGGTGTCCCGGCCCGGCGGTAGGGAACGCCGGTACGCTGGGGGCATGACTTTCCGCCCCGCCGTCGTACCAGCCACCGCCCTGGCCGCCACCCTCCTGCTGACGGGATGCGGCGCAGTGGGGGACGCAGCGGGTAGCGCTGCCAGCGATGCCGCTTCAAAAGCTGCCTCGGCCGCCGCGCAGGAGGTCAACAGGCAAATCTGCGCCGTCGTCAAGGACGGCCTGGTCAGCCCCGAGGACCGCAAGGCGCTGGCCGGCTTGGTCTCGGCCGCCAAATCAGCAGGGGTGCCCGCAGAGATTACGACGCCGCTGGGCCAGGTTGCGGAGTCCGGAGACCAGGTGCCCGCAGACTCCCTCCGGGCACTGCAGGACGCCTGCCGGGCATGAGCGCGCAAGCCGGGCCAGCTCTGGTAACCCGGGTCAGTTTTGGCGCGGCTGTTCCCAGCCCCGCATGCCGGCTGCCCGGCCGGCCTGGGGGCGGTGCCCCGTACGGTGTTCCGGCGGTGCGAACGGGACCACGCCGGTGTCCCGGCCGGGCGGGACGGCGCGGACAAACTTGGTGAGTTCCTTCCGGAGTACGTTCCAGCCAATGTCCGGATCATCGGGATAGGCGTTAACCTCCGCTTGCCGCGCCGCTTCGACAGCCGCCACACCGGCATCCGTCAGCTCCACCTTCAGCTGGCGGCGGTCCGAGGTCCGGCGGGTCCTGGTGATGAGTCCTGTAGTTTCCAGGCGCGTGAGGACTCGGCCCAGCGTCTGGCTCTGGACCCTGATGGCGTCGGCAAGCTGTTCCTGGTTCAGTGGGCCCCCGGTGAGGCCTTCCAGTGCGATCACGGCCGCACGGGTGAGGCCAAGGGGGGCCAGTGCATCGTCCTGGCGCCGCTGGATCAGCCGCGCCGCCAAAGTGATCAGGCGGTAGCTGCTCCGGGCGTCCGGATCGAGATTGCTGGTCATCGGCCGCGGCCTTCCTATTGGTGGCGAATTGCTGGTCACCCTGCGTCGCTACACCCCTACAATAAGCATGCTTAGCAACATATTCGCAAGTAGGCTTACTATCCGCCCATCTCCGGGCCCTTGGAAAGGCCTGGTGAATAGAAAGCCGGACGGCCCGCCCCTTGCAATCGAAATGGGAAGTGTGCTTAGTATCTAATTAGTAACCTTGCTTACTAAGTCGCCAGCATTGCTGGTTCCTGATCGCCAGCTAACCCTTTCCGAAAGAGAGCGAAGATGACAGAGAACCAATGGCCCCAGACCCCGCACACTGCCAACGATCCGGCCATCGCCGATCACTACGGCGGAACCGAGCCAGCTCCCCAGCACGCCTCCTACCCATCCACTCCGGATGGCAACTCCAAGTCGCAGGCAGCGAAGGAAGAGGCTTCCAACGTCGCCGGTGAAGCGGCCTCCGCCGCCCAGGGGGTGGCCCAGACGGCGAAGGACGAGGCTGCGAACGTTGCGCATGAGGCGAAGGCCAATGCGCAGGACCTGCTGGAACAGGCGAAGTCAGGCCTGACCAGCCAGGCAGGCACGCAGCAGCAGAAGGCTGCCGAGCGCATCCGCAACATCTCCAGCCAGCTGCACAGCATGGCAAGCGCCCCGGACCAGCAGGGCATGGCCAGTGACCTGGTCCGCCAGGCAGCGGAGCGCACCTCCTCGATGGCCACCTGGCTGGAAAACCGGGAACCGGGTGACCTCCTGAACGAAGTCCAGCGCTTCGCCCGGAACAAGCCCGGGACCTTCCTGCTCCTGGCCGCCGGCGCCGGCGTCCTGGCCGGCCGCCTCACCCGCGGCCTCACCGCAGGCCCGCCCGAAGCGCAGGGGCAGGCGCGGTATTCCAGCCCTGCACAAGGTCCAGCCCAGCACCGCGCCGCGCAGTCACCGCCGGCAGCACCCCTGCACCAGGAGACCGTGTACGCCGCGGGCACCGACGACCTCTTCGATGAGCCCACCGTCCGCGGTTCCGCGCCTGTGTCCACCAGCACCCTGCCGTCGGGGACTGCCGAGGAGACTCCCCTGCGCTTCGAAGACGACCCCTTCCGGGCCGAAAACGGTGTGTACACCGGTGAAGAAGCACCTGGAACCGACGGTACCTACGGCAGTGGCCGCCATGGCACGGGTGGTTTGTGATGAGCAGCCAGATACCGGAGCCGCCGCCCAGCGCGGCGCATGTGAAAGCGGATAACGCCTCGA
>NZ_JARDJH010000028.1:0-66089 GCF_039907755.1 Pseudarthrobacter sp. CC12
GCTACTGCTCTCCACAGCACAACCTCAGCCGGCACAAGCCGCCTGATCAACTGTCCACGATTTGCGGGCAACCCCATGGGGCGTTGGTGAGTTGGGGCGGGAGGTGATGGGGCGTTGGTGAGTTGGGGCGGGAGGTGATGGGGCGTTGGTGAGTTGGGGCGGGAGGTGATCGGGCGTTGGTGAATTGGGGTCGGAAGGTGATGGGGCGTGGGGTTAGGTGAGGCCCACTGGATTCCCGTCCGCGTCAACGTCCATGCGCAGCGCAGCCGGGACGGCAGGGAGGCCAGGCATGGTCATAACGGCCCCGGTGAGGGCCACTATGAACCCGGCGCCGGTCTTGGGCAGCAGGTCGCGGACGTGGATGGTAAACCCCTTGGGGGCGCCCAGCCGGGAGGCATCGTCAGTGAACGAGTACTGGGTCTTGGCCATGCACACGGGCAGCGAACTCCAGCCGTTCCGCTCGATGTCGGCAAGCCGCTTCAACGCGGGCACGGAGAAGTCCACGCCGTCGGCGCCATAGATTTCCTGGACGATGGTCCTGATCTTGTCCTCAACCGACAGCCCCAGCGAATAGAGGTGCCGGAAACTGTTGGGGCCAGCCACTGCCCCGGCCACCAGGGCAGCCAGTTCGTCACCGCCGTCCCCGCCACCGCCCCGGCCCCACACGTCTGCGACGGCCGCCGGGACACCTTCGGCCGCGCACCAGGCAAGCAGCCAGTCGAGCTCCTCTGCGGAATCGGACGAGAACCGGTTGATGGCAACCACGGGCGTGACGCCGAACTTCTCCACGTTGTGGATGTGTCGCTGGAGGTTCACCACACCTGCTTCCAGCGCCGCCAGGTCCGGGTGGGTCAGCCGGGCCTTGGCTACGCCGCCCTGCATCTTCAAGGCGCGGACCGTTGCCACCACCACGACGGCGGAGGGTGCCAGGCCGCCGATCCGGGCCTTGATGTCCATGAACTTCTCTGCCCCGAGGTCTGCGCCGAATCCGGCCTCGGTCACCACGATATCCGCCAGGCGCCGGGCGGTCTGCGTGGCAATGAGCGAATTGCAGCCGTGCGCGATGTTGGCGAACGGGCCGCCGTGCACCAGCGCCGGGGTACCGGCAATGGTCTGCACGAGGTTCGGTTTGATGGCTTCCTTCAGCAGCAGGGTCAGGGCGCCCTGGACCCCCAAATCGGCTACGGTGACAGGTGTCCGGTCATAGGTGTACCCGAAGGTGATCCGGCCCAGGCGCTCCCGAAGGTCGGTGATGTCCGTCGCCAGGCAAAAGACGGCCATGATCTCTGATGCCACGGTGATGTCGAAGCCGTCCTGCCGGGGCACGCCCTGGGAGGGGCCACCCAGGCCGATCACTATCTCCCGCAGGGCGCGGTCGTTCATGTCCAGCACCCGCTTGAAGGTCATCCTGCGCGGATCGATGTTCAACGTATTGCCCTGGTAGATGTGGTTGTCCACCAAGGCCATCAGTGCGTTATTGGCGGACGTGATGGCGTGGAAGTCGCCCGTGAAGTGCAGGTTGATCTCGTCCATGGGCAGCACCTGGGAGTAGCCGCCGCCGGTGGCGCCACCCTTCATGCCCAGCACGGGGCCCAGGGACGGTTCCCGCAGGGCGATCATGACTTTGTGGCCGGCACGGGCCAGCGAGTCTGCCAGGCCAACGGTGGTGGTGGACTTTCCCTCGCCGGCCGGGGTGGGAGACATCGCCGAGACCAGCACCACCTTCCCGGCCGGCGGGGGCGCATCGAGGCGTGTGGGGTCGATCTTCCCCTTGTAGCGGCCGTACTGTTCCAGTGCGTCAGGGTTGATTCCTGCGGCCGCCGCGATCTCCTCGATGGGCCGGATCCGCGCAGCGCGGGCTATCTCAAGATCAGAAGGGAGAGCAGACATCTTTGTCCTTTCCTGCACCGGCCGGCGCCGGTACCTGCCCCTAAGCTAACAGCACGCAGCCCCAACGGCACGCGGTTCCGACGTCACCAGGGAAAAGGGCTTCAGGAAGCGGGAACCGCCGGGGCCAGGCGGCGGCCCACGAAGTTGTCGACGGCGGCATGGTAGCTTTCCAGCGTGATAGCGGCAGTGCGCTGCCAGCCGGAGTTCTGCGCCCGGATGGCAGCGGCCCGGCCCAGGTCCTCACGGGTGGCGGGGTCGTCGTAGAGGGCCTCCAGGGCATCGGCCCAGTCGGCTGCGTGGTGGCCGTCCACCAGGAGCCCGGTCCGGCCGTGGAAGATGGCGCGGGACAGGCCGCCCACCCGGGTGGCCACCACAGGCGTGCCGCAGGCCTGGGCCTCGAGTGCCACGAGCCCGAAGGATTCGCTGAAGGAAGGCATCACCACAACGTCGGCCGCGCGGAACCAGGACGCCAGCTCGGGGGCCTTCACCGGCGGAAGCTGCGTGACGACGTCGTCCATTCCCGCCTCCGCCACCAGGCAGCGGAGGTTGAACTCCTTGTTGCCGCTCAAAGCGCCCAGGATGGTGACGCGCAGGTCAATGTCCGGGCGGCGTTTGCGCAGCAGCGCCGCGGCCTTGACCAGGACCTGGGGGCCTTTCAGGCGCTGGATGCGGCCGGCGAAAACCAAGTGGAACGTCTCCGGGCTGACGCCGTGCCCGGCCCTGGACCGTGCCCGGAAGGCGGGAGTGAACGTGGCGAGGTCCACGCCGGGCGGGGCGATGTCGATGCGGTCGTAGGTGGCGCCGTAGTGGGAGACGAGTTCGGCGGCCTCAGAGCTGGTGTTGGCGATGAGCCTGGCCGCGCCGTCCACGATGCGGTGCTCGCCCAGTTCGCGGCGCCGGGGCTCAGGCTGCTCACCGGATTCCAGCAGCAGGTTCTTGACCTTGGCCATGGTGTGCATCGTGTGTACCAGCGGCACGCCCCACAGCTCGGACAGCTCCAGCCCGGCGATCCCGGACACCCAGTAGTGGGAGTGGATGACGTCGTACCGGCCGTGCGGCTGGCGGCGCCGGATCTGCTCGATTTCCGCGACCATGGCGTGGAGCAGCCCGGGCAGCTCCTCCTTGGGGATCTTCCGCGGCGGGCCGGCCAAGACGTTGTGAACGCACACCCCGGGGTCGGGATGCTCGACGGCGGCCTGGTCGGCTGAGGTGGCGCGCGTGAAGATCTCCACCTCCACACCTGCCTCGGCCAGCGCCGAGGCCAGCTCACGGATGTAGACGTTCATTCCGCCAGCATCACCGGAGCCCGGCTGTTCCATGGGGGAAGTGTGGAGGGAAAGCAAAGCGACCCTGCGGATCAGTGCCACGGGACCTCCTTCCGGCCGCCGGCGCGTGTCAGGGGTGCCGGCTCAGTGCACATCCGATAAAACATTACTCCTTCCCCTAACGCCCGCCGCCCTCCCACATCTTCCCCAGATCCGGAAACGCCCGCTCGTACCCGGCCATCAGCTTCACGGCCAGGTCCGCCGAATCCACCAGCGGGTGCCGGGCAAAGGCTTCGACGGCCGCCTCCCTGTTGCCGGCGCCCGCAGCCACGACAACGAGCCGCTCCACCTCCTTGACCCGCAGGAGCAGGCCCAGCTGCGGTTCCGCCGGGGTTTGCTGGGGCAGCGGGACGGCGCCGGCCTCGGTGACAGTGCAGGGGACCTCGACGACGGCGTCCGCCGGCAGGCCGGGAATGGCAGGTTGGGGCGGGGACGGGGTAGCACCGGCGCGCCCGGGTGCCGGGGCCGCCGGCAAGGCGTTCACAGTGTTGAGGACCAGTTGCGTGCCTCCGCCGCCGGCGAGGGCGCGCATGGCGGCGAGCGCGACACGCTCATAGCCGCCGCCGGCGAGGTCTTCCTCGCTCCGGCGCTCGCCGGCACCCCGGGCTTCGGCCAGGTATCCCTCTTCCCTGGACCGGCGCGCCGCCTCCCACAGCCGGTAGGCGTCCGGGCCGGCCGCGGCAAGCCGGGGATACAGCTCCTGCTGCTGGCTGTGGATCGTCTGCCCGCGCGTGCCCGCCATGGCCTGCATTGCCTGCCGGGCAGCCTCGCCCTGGTAGTAGTAATACAGGTACTCGTTGGGGAGCAGGCCCAGCCCGGCAAGGAACGGCTGCGGGAACAGCCGGCCCTCCTCGAAGGACTGCAGCGCCGCGGCGTCCGCCAGAAGGCCTGGGAGCAAATCCCTTCCGCCGGACTCCAGCCGGTACAACCAGCCCAGGTGGTTCAGCCCGTAGTACCCCACGCCGTCGAGCCGTCCCGCCGGCAAGGCCACACCGGCAGCCCGCGCCGCCCGCTGCACCAGGCCGCCCGCCGAGTCGCAGATCCCAATGACCCGGTTCCCCAGGACGGGGCGCAGCGCCTCGGTGACCATCCCGGCCGGATTGGTGAAGTTGACCAGCCATGCGCCCGGGCAGCGCTCGCGCATCAGCCGGGCAAGGTCCACCATGTGCGGGATGGTCCGCAAAGCGTAGGAGATCCCGCCCGCCCCCGTGGTTTCCTGGCCCAGCAGCCCGAGGTCCTGCGCCACTTTTTCATCTGCCACGCGGCCTGCCGTCCCACCGGGCCGGATCGCGGCGAACACCATGGAGGTTCCGGGGAGGGCCGCGGAAAGATCGGTGGTGGCATCCACCGGAAGGTGCGCACCTTGTCCTGTGGGCATACTGCGCAGCACAGCGGTGACGGCGTCAAGGCGGGCGGGATCGACGTCGTGCAGCACCAACTCCGTGACCAGCCCGGAAAAGGGCCCGGACACCAACGCCCGGTATATCAACGGCACCCGGAAACCCCCGCCGCCGGCAATCAGAAGCCGCATGGATGCAGTCTAGGACCAGCCTCCGACACCCTGTCCAGACCGCTTCCTAAGCCCCTACCGGAGCCCCTGCCCCACGGCGTATCCTGCGCTCATGGACGCCACGCCAGCCCGCCGCTTCGATCCGCTGGCCGCTGTCCGCTCGCCGGCGGAACCTGGATTCGACCTGCTGCTGGCCGGGACCGTCTTCCAGGACATCATCTTCACCGGCCTGCCGCACGGGCCCGAACCCGGCACGGAAATCTGGAGCGACGGCATGGGCAGCTGTCCCGGCGGGGTGGCCAACCAGGCCATCGCCGCGGCGCGGCTGGGGCTGCGGACCGGGCTGGCGGCGGCGTTTGGGGACGACGGCTACGGTGACTTCAACTGGAAGATCCTCTCCAGCCAGGAACACGTGGACCTCAGCCTCTCCCGCCGCGTCCCGGGCTGGCACTCGCCGGTCACCGTCTCCCTCTGCGTGGACCAGGACCGCTCCATGGTCACCCACGGCCACTCTGCACCGGTGACCAACTCCGAGCTGATCGGAAGCCCGCCCCAGGCGCTCGCCGGCATCGCGGAGGTCGGCATGGAAATTGAACCGTGGGCCCGGGCAGCCCACGGCGCAGGAGTTCGCCTGTTCGGGGACGTCGGATGGGATCCCAGCGGGGAGTGGGCGCCGGTGCGGCTGGAAAACCTGCAGTACTTCTACGCCTTCCTGCCCAACCAGCGCGAGGCCATGGCATTCACCGGCAAGGACAATCCGTGGAGTGCCCTCTACGCACTGGCGGACCGCGTGCCCGTGGCGGTGGTGACCCTGGGCGCGCAGGGCGCCATGGCCGTGGACTCGGAAACCGGGGAAGAGGAATGGGTCCCGTCGCTTCCGGTCAAGGCGCACGATCCCACCGGAGCAGGCGACTGCTTCGACGCGGCGTTCATCGTGGGTACCCTGGCCGGCTGGCCGCTGGGGGACAGGCTGCGTTTCGCCAACCTGTGCGCCTCGCTGGCTGTGCAGGAGGTTGGCGGATCGCTGGCCGCCCCTGGCTGGGGGGACATCGCCGACTGGTGGAAGCGCGCCAACGCCCGCCCGGAACGGCAGATGAGCCAGTGGCTGCGCCGCTTCGGATTCCTCGCGGAAATCATCGAGGACGTCCCCATCGCCGCCCAGCGCCGCGCGGCCGCCACCATCGCGCACCTATCCGACGCCTGAGGAGCGCCGGACGCCCGATTATTCGGCGCGAAGTGCCCGCACTAGAATCAGTTAGGTGACCTACCCCGCAACAACCGGTGAATTCAGCGCTGCCTCCGGGCCGGACCCCCACCATGAGCGGTCCGCCGTGATCGACCTGGAGGCCATCCGGCACAACGTCCGCCGGCTTGCCGCCGCCGCTTCCCCCGCGAAAGTCATGGCCGTGGTCAAGGCAGATGCTTACGGGCACGGCGCCGTCCCCGTGGCCCGTGCAGCCCTGCAGGCAGGCGCGTCCTGGCTGGGCGTGGCGCACATTTCCGAGGCCCTCGCGCTCCGCGCCGCCGGCATCGATGCGCCCCTGCTCGCCTGGCTGCATACCGCCGACAGCAACTTCGGCGCCGCCGTGGCTGCCGGCGTCGACATTGGCTGCTCCGGGTGGGAGCTGGAACGCATCGTTGCTGCGGCCCGTGAGCAGGAACGCCCCGCCCGGATCCACCTGAAGGTGGACACGGGGCTCGGCCGCAACGGCGCCACCCCGGAAGCCTGGGACCGCCTGGTGGGGGAGGCCGTGGAGTACCAGGACCAGGGACTGCTGCGCGTGGTGGGCATCTTCTCCCACCTCGCCGTGGCTGATGAGCCGGAGCGGCCCGAAACCGATGAGCAAGTGGCCGCATTCCGGGAGGCCCTTGCCATTGCCGAGGACGCGGGCGTGGACCCCGAGGTCCGGCACCTGGCCAACACCCCCGCCACCCTTTCCCGCCCGGACACCCACTTCGACATGGTCCGCGTGGGCCTGGGCATTTACGGGCTTTCACCGTTCGACGGGACGACCTCCGCCGAGCTCGGCCTCCGGCCCGCCATGACGCTGCGCACACTGGTGTCGCAGTGCAAGGAGGTGCCCGCGGGACAGGGCGTCTCCTACGGCCTCCACTACCGCACCCGGGAAGCGAGCACCCTGGCACTGATCCCACTGGGCTATGCCGACGGCGTCCCGCGCGTGGCCACCGGCGGCCCCGTCCGGGTGGCCGGGAAGACCTATCCCGTGGTGGGGCGGATCGCCATGGACCAGATGGTCATCGACCTCGGTCCGGAGCCATCCGCCGCGGCGCTGCAGGGCGCGGAAGCGGAGCTGTTCGGGAACGGTGCCGACGGCGGACCCACCGTTGACGAATGGGCGCGTGCCGCCGGGACCATCAACTACGAGGTGGTGACCAGGATCAGTCCGCGCGTACCCCGCCGCTTCATCAACGAGGACGAATCCGCTGGCAGCGGCCAGGCCATGGCCGGCGCGCCCGGCAAGGCCGGAGCGGCATGAGCGCGCCGGACGAACTGACCGCCAACTGGGAAAAGACCTTCACGGCGACGACGGCGGAACAGACCCACGCGTTCGGCGCCCGTTTGGCGGAGGTGCTGCAGGCCGGGGACCTGCTGGTGCTGTCCGGCGAGCTGGGTGCCGGGAAAACCACCTTCACCCAAGGTCTGGGCGAAGGCCTGGGCGTCCGCCCGGGCATCATCTCGCCGACGTTCGTCCTGGTCCGGATCCACCCCAACCTGCCGGACGGCCCCCGCCCGGGCGGCCCGGACCTGGTGCACGTGGACGCCTACCGCCTGGGGTCGGCGGCGGAAATTGACGACATCGACCTCGAAAACACCATGGATTCATCGGTGACGGTGGTCGAGTGGGGACATGAGCGCGTGGAGCACCTGAGCGACAGCCGGCTCGAAATCGACCTGCACCGTGCCATCGGGCTCGGGGCCACCCCGGCGGCCACCCCAGGAAGCCTGGACTTCGACGCCGAAGACACCGACGAGCCCCGGACCATCGTCGTGCGTGGCTACGGTCCCCGCTGGGCGGACTTCCCCGCACTGGCCGGACCGGATGGGGGAGCGGCATGCTGATCCTCGCCATTGACACGTCGGCCGTGGCCAGCGCAGCGCTGGTCACCGACGATGCCCCCGAAAGCGTGCTGGCCAGCTTTGCCACGGAGGACACCCGGAGCCATGCCGAGGTGCTTGCCCCCGGAATCCACGCCATGCTGGCGTCCGCGGGCGTGACCGGGCAGGATGTGGACGCCCTGGCAGTGGGGGTTGGTCCTGGTCCGTTCACCGGGCTTCGCTCCGGCATCGCCACCGCCCGCACCTTGGCCTATGTGTGGGGAAAGCCGCTGCACGGACTGGTGAGCCTGGACGCGATGGCCCTGGAAGTTGCCGAGTCCACCGCCGCCGTCGCCGAGTTCCTGGTGGTGACCGATGCCCGCCGCAAAGAGGTCTACTGGGCCCGGTACAGCTTGGCTGACGGACAGCTGCCCGTGTTGGAGGACGGCCCCCACGTCGGGTTCGCGTCTGACCTCCCGGACCTGCCTGCTTTCGGCGCCGGCGCGGGACTCTACGCCGATGTGCTCCGGGCCCATCCGGATTTCGCCGCGGAGCAACCGGATGCCCTCTATCTCGGCCAGTTCGCCCTGGCCCGGCTGGCGTCGGGACACACCCTGCTGGACTCCACCCCCCTGTACCTGCGCGAATCCGATGCCCAGGTGCCCGGACCACGGAAGCGGGCATTGTGAGCACCACCCCGGACCCGCGCGCGGCTGACGTCACCGTCCGCGACATGACGCTGGACGATATTCCCGCCGTCGGCGCACTGGAACACAAGCTCTTCCCCATTGACGCGTGGCCTGTCCAGATGTTCCTGGACGAACTTTCCCAGCCGGAGACCCGGCGCTACCTGGTGGCGGAGACCACGGGTGGCATCGTGGGCTACGCCGGGCTGATGTGCATCGAGCCCATCGCTGACGTCCAGACCATCGCCGTCGTCCCCGAGCACGAGGGGCGCGGCATCGGCAGCACGCTCCTCACGCAGCTGATCGACGAGGCCCGGCACCGCGGCGCCGCTGACGTCCTTCTTGAGGTCCGGGCCGACAACCCTCGGGCACAACAGCTCTACGTGCGGTTCGGCTTCGAACAGATCCACATCCGCCCCCGGTATTACCGCGACGGCGTGGACGCCCTCATCATGCGGCTCCAGCTGGCCGCGCCTGAAACTGACGGACACGAAGCAACGGAAGCAGGCCAGGCATGAACCGTACGCAGCCCCTGGTGCTGGGCATCGAATCGTCCTGCGACGAAACCGGCGTTGGCATCGTGCGTGGCACCACCCTCCTGACGAATACGGTCTCTTCCTCCATGGACGAGCACGTCCGCTTCGGCGGAGTCATCCCCGAGATCGCCTCCCGGGCCCACCTCGATGCTTTCGTTCCCACCCTCGAACAGGCCCTGGCCGACGCCGGCGTGACCCTGGACGAGGTGGATGCCATCGCCGTAACCTCCGGGCCTGGGCTTGCCGGCGCGCTGATGGTGGGCGTGTGCGCCGCCAAGGCGCTCGCCGTGGCCACCGGAAAACCCCTGTTCGCCATCAACCACCTGGTGGCGCACGTTGGCGTCGGACTCCTGGACGACCGTGCCACCGGCCGCAGGCAGGAGCTGCCGGAAAACCTCGGAGCCCTGCTGGTTTCCGGCGGCCACACCGAAATCCTGCGGATCAACAGCATCACCAGCGACGTGCAGCTCCTGGGCTCCACCATCGACGACGCCGCAGGCGAGGCCTACGACAAGGTGGCGCGCATCCTGGGGCTGGGCTACCCCGGGGGACCGGCCATCGACAAGGTGGCCCGCACCGGCAATCCCAAGGCGATCCGCTTCCCCCGGGGCCTCAGCCAGCCGAAATATATGGGCACGGCCGATGAACCCGGCCCGCACCGGTACGACTGGTCCTTCAGCGGACTCAAGACGGCCGTGGCACGGTGCGTAGAGCAGTTCGAGGCCCGCGGCGAAGAGATTCCCGTGGCCGACATTGCCGCGGCGTTCCAGGAAGCCGTGGTGGACGTGATCTCCTCCAAAGCGGTTCTGGCTTGCCGGGAGCACGGCATCAAGGATGTCCTGCTGGGCGGCGGCGTAGCGGCAAACTCCCGCCTGCGGGAGCTGACCGGGCAACGCTGCGCCTCCGCCGGTATCCGCCTGCACGTCCCGCCGCTGGACCTGTGCACGGACAACGGCGCCATGGTGGCCGCCCTCGGCGCGCAGCTGGTGATGGCCGGCGCCGACCCAAGCGGCATCGGCTTCGCCCCGGACTCCTCGATGCCCGTCACCTCGGTCTCGCTCCCCGCCTGACACCCGGCAAACCCTGCGAAACGGGAAGGGGGCTGGTCAGGCGGTGGGGCCGTTGCGCATCTGCTTGACCAGGTCCAGCACCACGGCCTGCAGGTTTCCGCCGTTCTCGGCAGCCACCCGGCGCTGGCGCTGGTACCCGGCGCCGCGGCGGATGATCTTCTCGACGTCGGCCAGTTCGTCGGAGCAGCGCAGCTTGGCCGCGACCGGTTCAAGCCGGTTCAGGGTCTCCAGCAGGTGGTCGGTGACCAGCTGCTCCTTGCCCGCGGCGTCGAGGATGATGATGGCGTCCAGGCCGTACCGGGCAGCCCGCCACTTGTTCTCCTGGACGTGCCACGGCGGCATGGTGGGGATGGTGCCGCCATTGTCCAGGGTGGTGGAGAACTCATCCACCAGGCACTGCGTGAGCGCCGCGATGGCCCCCACTTCCTCCAGGGTGGCCAGGCCGTCGCAGATCCGCATCTCGATGGTGCCCAGGGCGGGCACCGGCCGGATGTCCCACCGGATCTCCGAGATGGTGTCGATGACGCCCGTGGTGAACATGTCCTGGACATAGGACTCGTACTCCGCCCAGGACGTGAACTGGAAGGGTAAGCCTGCGGTGGGAAGCTGCTGGAACATCAATGCACGCTGCGAGGCGTATCCGGTGTCCTCGCCGCCCCAGAACGGGCTGGAGGCGGAGAGCGCCTGGAAGTGCGGGAAGTAGTTGACCAGGCCGTCCAGGACCGGAAGGGCTTTGTCCCGGCGGTCCAGGCCCACGTGGACGTGGACGCCGTAGATGACCATCTGCCGGCCCCACCACTGGGTCCGGTCGATGAGCTTGGCGTAGCGCTCCTTGTCCGTCACGGGCTGCAGCTGCGGGGGGCTGAACGGGTGGCTGCCGGCGCAGAACAGCTCAACGCCCATGGGATCGGTGATTTCACGCACGGCAGCGACGGACCTGTTGAGGTCCTCCTTGGCCTCGGCGGCCGTTTCGCAGATCCCGGTGACCAGTTCCACCGTGTTGAGCAGCAGTTCCTGCTTGATGTGCGGATGTTCGTCGTCTTCGTTGAGCTCGGGATGGCGGGAGGCCACGCCGCGGAGCACCTGGTTGGCCACGGAAGCGAGCTCGCCCGTCTTTCCGTCCACCAGGGCAAGCTCCCACTCAACACCGAGGGTTGACTGCCTCGATGACGCGAAGTCGATCTTCACACGTTTCCTTACTGTCCGGTTTGCCGCTGGCTGAAGCCGCTCACAGGCTGCTGCCGGCAGGGGAACGGGTGGTTCAAGTCTAGTGCAGGGGTAGCATCGTACTGATGGCACCGTTCCCCCCGCGTCATAGTCCTGCCAAATCCTTCCCCCTCCTCGCCGCCCTTTCCGCACTGGCTCTGGCATCCTGTTCGGCCTCCCCGGGCGCCGCCCCGCCGTCGTCCTCCGCGCCGCCCACCGGGGTGTCCCCGTCCGCATCAGCAAGTACGACGCCGGCGCCCCCTTTGGCTTCCCCGTCACCTGATCCGGGTTCCCGGCCCTTGGGGTGGGGGCCGGAGCAGCGGGACCAGGACGCCGCGGCGGCGGCCGTCGCGGCCATGTCGCCCGAGCAGAAAGCCGGGCAGGTCCTGCTCCCGTTCTTCAAGGGCAACCAGGTGGAGGCGCAGGCGGCGCTCATCCAGCGCCTCCACCTGGCAGGGTCCATCATCATGGGGGACAACGTGCCCCGCGACCCGCGGGGCCAGGTGGACGTGCCCGGAATGGGTGCCGTGAACCAGCGGTTGCAGCAGGCTGTTGCCGCGGACGGCCGGCGTTGGCCGGGGATCATGAGCGTAGACCAGGAAGGCGGGGCGGTGGCACGCCTGGGGCAGCCGCTCACCGAATGGCCCGCGCCCATGAGCTACGGGGCCGCTGGCAACCTTGACCTGACGCGCAAGGCCGGCAAGAGCCTGGCAAGCGAGTTGGTGCCGCTGGGCTTCGACCTGGATTTCGCACCGGACACTGATGTGACCGTCGGTCCTGCAGACCCGACCATCGGCGCCCGTTCCATGTCCTCTGACCCTGCTGCGGCGGCAGCCCAGGGAACGGCCTTCTCCCAGGGCATGCTGGACGCAGGGGTGCTCCCCACCGTCAAGCACTTTCCCGGGCACGGCTCGGTGACGGCGGATTCCCACCTCAGCCTCCCCGTCCAGCAGGCAGGCCTCGACGTGCTGCGGGGCCGGGACTGGAAACCCTTCGAGGCTGCCGTCGCCGCGGGCCTGCCCGTTGTCATGACCGGACACATTGCCGTGCCCGCGCTGGAACCCGGTGTGCCGTCGTCGCTCTCCGCACCGAGCTACGCGGCGCTCAGGGGTTTGGGCTTCAAGGGCGTGGCCGTGACCGATGCCCTCAACATGGGCGCCGTCGAGAACCAGTACCCGGCCGGCGCCGCTGCAGTGAAAGCACTGGCCGCCGGCGCCGACCTGCTGCTGATGCCTGCGGACGTGGAGCAGGCGCACGCCGCCATCGTCCAGGCCCTGGCCGCCGGGACCCTTCCCGCCGCACGCCTGGATGAGGCAGCGCAGCGCGTGGCCACCATGATGATCTGGCATGCCCGCACCACGCCGCCTGCCGGAACCCCGGGCGCGGGTGCTCCGGCAGGAAGCGGGGCAGCGCTGTCGGCCCAGGTCTCGGCGTCGGCCGTCACGGTTGTCTCCGGCCCCTGCAGCGGACCCTTGGTTCCCGGCTCCGTGCGGGTGGCCGGCGGGGGACCGGGGGACCGGGAACGTTTTGAAGCCGCCGCCGCGCGCGCCGGGATTTCCATGGGATCAGGGCCGGTGGTCAACCTCATCGGATTCGGCGGCAAACCGGCGGGCGGGGACATCGCCGTGTCCCTCGACGCCCCCTGGCCACTCCAGGGGTCCAGCGCCCCGGTGAAGCTGGCACTGTACGGACGCACCGATGCCGCCTTCGACGCCTTGGCCGCCGTACTGGCAGGGAAGGCCCCGGCCCCGGGAAAGCTGCCCGCCGCCGTCGGGCCCTTCCCGGCCGGAACCGGCTGCCCCTGAGCCCCTGGCCGCGCACGCCCGCAGGAACGCTTTAATGGTCTGGTGCCCATTCTGAATAAAGACATGACCCTCTGCATCTCGCTCTCGGCCCGTCCCAGCAACAACGGGACCCGGTTCCACAACCACCTTTACGGGCAGCTGGACCTGAACTGGATCTACAAGGCGTTCGCGCCCACCAACCTCGAACAGGCCATCGCGGGTGTCCGCGGGCTGGGCATCCGTGGCTGTGCCATCTCCATGCCCTACAAGGAAGACGTCATCGCGCTGGTGGACGAGATGGACCCCTCCGCCAAGGCCATCGACTCCGTAAATACCATCGTGAACACGGACGGGCATCTCAAGGCGTACAACACGGACTACACCGCCATCGAACAGCTCCTCGCCACCAATGAAGTCCCTACCGACTATTCGGTGCTGGTGCAGGGCGCCGGCGGCATGGCCAAGGCCACCGTTGCAGCCCTCCGGGACGCAGGATTCCGGGACGTCACCGTCATCGCCCGGAACGAGGCCGCCGGGCGTGCGCTGGCGGACCAGTATGGCTTCCAGTGGCGTGCAGCGCTCGACGGCGGGACGGCTGACCTGATCATCAACGTCACCCCGATCGGCATGGCGGGCGGCGCGGAAGCCGACAGCCTGTCCTTCCCCGCCGAGGCCATTGACGCGGCACGGCTGGTGTTCGACGTGGTGGCGCTGCCCGCAGAAACGCCGCTGATCCGCGCCGCCCGCGCCGCGGACAAGCCGGTCATTACGGGGGCCGAGGTGGCCACCATCCAGGCGCTGGAGCAGTTCGTCCTGTACACGGGCGTGCGTCCCACGCCGGACCAAGTGCGGGCGGCCGAGGACTTCATGCGCGCCCAGTAGCAGGGGCCGCGGCGCCTGGCCTGGAGTCAGGCGGGCTCCACCACGATGGCCACCCGGTCCTCGCCGATGCGCGTCAGGACCAGGGTGGCCGTCCTACCGCCCTTCTTCGCGTTCTTTCCGCCGGGCAGCAGCTGCTTCCGCAGCTCTTCCGGAGTGACCGCCGTGCCGCGCTTCTTGATGTCCAGCACGGTGATGCCCTCCTGCTTTACCCAGGCCTTGAGCGCCTTGACGTTGTACGGCATGACCTCCAGGACCTTGTAGGCACGGGCGAACGGGGTGGCCAGGAGCCTGGGCGCGCAGATGTATGCGATGTGTTCATCCACCAGGTGGCCGCCGAGCTGCAGCGCCACGTCCGCCACCAGCCCGGCACGGATCACGGCGCCGTCCGGTTCATACAGGTACCCCTCCACGGGGCCCATCGGCGCGGCAGGGCCCGCGCCGAAGTCCTCGGCACTGGTCAACTCCGCCGGTGCCTGCGGCCCCAGGACCAGCGCGGCGCGGCGGACTCCGGGCCGGCGAACGCCGTTGAACCACAGGGTCACCTCCGTGACGTCACCGGCCACCGACACCCACTGCGCCTCGCAGCCCGCAGGCACGGACTCGTGCGGCATGCCCGGGCCCATCTTCACGCCCACGGCCTTGCCCTGGGCAGCCAGTGACTCCACGAAGGACAACGGCGGCGAGAATGCCTCAGGGTCCCAGATCCGCTTGGTGCCGGAGCTGGAGGTGACCCGCCGGGCCGGGTCCAGCCAGACGCCGTCCATCCCGTCCAGGGGGACGGACGAGGCGTCGGCATGCACCACCGTGGCGTTGGGGAAGGGAATGAGGTTCACGGTGGCGCAGGCCGCGGTGGTTTCGTCCATTTCGACGGCAGTGACGTCGAGGTCCAGGGAGGCCAGGGCCAGGGAGTCCGCGCCCAGGCCGCAGCCAAGGTCCGCCACGTGGCTGATCCCGGCGGCCGCGAACCGCCGGGCGTGGTGGGCGGCGACACTCAGGCGCGTGGCCTGTTCCAACCCAGCCTGCGTGAAAAGCATCTGCCGGGCGAATTCGCCGAATTTGGACTCCGCCCTGGTGCGCAGCCGCGATTGCGTCAGGACGGCCGAGACGAGTCCTGCAGGGTGACCTGCCTTCCGAAGTGCTGTGTTGAGCTCGAACGAGTCCTCATCGCGGTATGGGCCCAGGGACGCCAGCAACTCCCAGCCCTCCGGGGTCAGCAACGGTGCGATTTGGTCCTGTGCCATCTGGTCCTGGGGAGCGTGAGCCATGGGTTCCAGCCTAGCGGAGGAGTGCATGCGCGGGATGCGGATACTGTTGAATCCATGGATGAGAGCGCAGCCCCCCGCGAGCCCGATGACCACGAACCGGGGGACCACGGGCCGGCCAGGTTCGCCCGTCCCGTCCTGATTGCCGCCGCCGTGGTGGCCGTGGTCTGCATCGCGCTGCTGGTGATCATCTTCCTCTTGGACACCTTCAACGCGACCGTTTATTCGGTAGGCGGCAAAAACGTCCAGGACAACACCCAGGAGGCCAGGGACATCCGAGGGCTGTACGACGGCGCGCGGGCCGGGAGCATCTTCTTCCTCGTTGCTGCGCTCCTCGCCGCGGCAGTGTCCGGCTGGGTGCTGTACAGGGGACGGAACCAGGACGACGGCGAAACCGACGGCGGCGAGGACGTGGACTTCGACGACCTGGGCCGGTGACGACGCGGGGCACCGACCACCCGGGCTGCCGGGATGGGGTGCCTACCCTCCCCGGCGGCCCACCGCCGTCGGGCGCCAAAGGGTGTACGCCCATGACGAAACGTTGGCACTCACCTTGACCGAGTGCTAACCCTTACATAGAGTCTTCATTAGCACTCTCCCTAGGAGGGTGCTAACACATGAAGAGCTGCCAGCCAGGCTGCTGCCGGCACCGCGACGACGGTTTGCCAGCTACGGCGGAAAGCTTTCCAGTCCACGAATTTGCTGACGAAAAGGAGAGGTCCGAGTGTCGGTCTCTATTAAGCCTCTTGAGGATCGTATTGTTGTCCGCCCGCTCGAAGCCGAGCAGACCACGGCTTCCGGCCTGGTCATCCCGGACTCCGCACAGGAGAAGCCGCAGGAAGGCGAAGTTGTTGCAGTTGGCCCCGGCCGCTTCGAAGATGGCAACCGCGTTCCCGTTGACGTAGCAGTTGGCGACGTCGTCATCTACTCCAAGTACGGCGGAACTGAAGTCAAGACTGGCGGCACCGAGTACCTCGTGCTGTCCGCCCGCGACGTCCTGGCAATCGTCGTCAAGTAACTCTTCGGATCCCCGTGCTGCCGGCCATGCTCATGCTGGCCGGCAGTGCGGGGTTTCTGTCTTTGAAAGGACAAAACCATGGCAAAGCAGCTTGCGTTTAACGACGCTGCCCGCAGGTCCCTTGAGGCCGGCATCGATAAGCTCGCGAACACCGTCAAGGTGACGCTCGGCCCCCGCGGCCGCAACGTCGTCCTGGACAAGAAGTGGGGCGCCCCCACCATCACGAACGACGGCGTCACCATCGCCCGCGAAGTGGAACTGGACGATCCCTACGAGAACCTTGGCGCCCAGCTGGCCAAGGAAGTAGCCACCAAGACCAACGATGTTGCCGGCGACGGCACCACCACCGCCACGGTCCTGGCCCAGGCCCTGGTCAAGGAAGGCCTGCGCAACGTTGCAGCCGGCGCTGCCCCCGGCCAGATCAAGCGCGGCATCGAGGTTGCGGTTGAGGCCGTGGCTGCCCGCCTGCTCGAAAACGCCCGCCCGGTCGAAGGCACCCAGGTGGCTAACGTTGCCGCCATCTCGGCGCAGAGCGACGAGATCGGCGAGCTCCTCGCCGAGGCCTTTGGCAAGGTAGGCAAGGATGGCGTCATCACCATCGAAGAGTCCTCCACCACCCAGACGGAACTGGTCCTCACCGAGGGCATGCAGTTCGACAAGGGCTACCTGTCCCCGTACTTCGTCACCGACGCGGAGCGCCAGGAAGCAGTCCTCGAGGATGCACTCATCCTGATCAACCAGGGCAAGATCTCCTCGATCCAGGAATTCCTGCCGCTGCTCGAAAAGGCCCTGCAGAGCTCCAAGCCGCTGTTCATCATCGCCGAGGACGTTGAGGGCGAGGCCCTGTCCACGCTGATCGTCAACCGCATCCGCGGCACCCTGAACGTCGTGGCTGTCAAGGCTCCCGGCTTCGGCGACCGCCGCAAGGCCATGCTGCAGGACATCGCCACCCTCACCGGTGCACAGGTTGTCTCCCCGGAACTGGGCCTGAGCCTGGACTCCGTAGGCCTGGAGGTGCTGGGTACTGCCCGCCGCATCACCGTCACCAAGGACAACACCACCATCGTGGACGGCGCCGGTTCGGCCGAGGACGTGGCTGCACGCGTCGCCCAGCTGCGCGCCGAGCTGACCCGCACCGACTCCGACTGGGACCGCGAGAAGCTCCAGGAACGCCTGGCCAAGCTGGCCGGCGGCATCGGCGTCATCAAGGTTGGCGCTGCCACCGAGGTTGAGCTGAAGGAAAAGAAGCACCGCATCGAGGACGCCGTGTCCTCCACCCGCGCTGCCCTCGAAGAAGGCATCGTGGCCGGTGGCGGTACCGCCCTCATCCACGCCCTCAAGGCACTGGACGAGGACGCTTCCGTGAAGGCCCTCGAAGGCGACGCCGCCGCAGCTGTCGGCATCGTCCGCCGCGCACTGGTGCAGCCGCTGCGCTGGATTGCCCAGAACGCCGGCTTCGATGGCTACGTTGTCACCTCCAAGGTTGCCGACCTGGAGACCAACAACGGCTTCAACGCCAAGTCCGGCGAGTACGAGGACCTGATCGCCGCGGGCGTCATCGACCCCGTCAAGGTCACCCGTGCAGCCCTCCGCAACGCGGCCTCCATCGCCGCCCTGGTTCTCACCACCGAGACCCTGGTCGTGGAGAAGCCGGCCGAAGAGGACGAGCACGCAGGCCACAGCCACTAGGGCTGCACCTTAGCGGCTTTCCGCTGAAAAGGCTGGTCCGGCATCTGCCGGGCCAGCCTTTTTCATGCCCTTCACAGGATGCCAGGCTAGGTTGCTGGGCCCACGCCGCCAGGGTCCCTGGCCGAGCGAAGCGAGGTTAGGTTGCGGCCATCTCGGACGTCTGCACTTCTCCTCCGCGTTCGTACACCAGCGAGACCGCCCCTTTCGGGAAGCTGCGGGCCGGCTCGGCCAGCGTGAAGGTGGAGGGCACCGTTCCAGTGCCGAACAGGCGCTTTCCCTGGCCCAGGACCACCGGATACAGCCAGAAATGGAGCCGGTCCAGCACATTGGCCGCCATGAGGGACCGGATCAGTACCCCGCTGCCGAACATATGGATCTGCCCAAACCCGTCCCGTAGGCCCCCCGCGGCCGCGGCATCCGGCAGGACAGTGGTGCCTGCCCAGTCCGGGTCCGCCATTGTGCCGGAGACAACGAACTTGGGGACCCGGTTGAGGGCATCGGCTATGTCACCGGACTGGTGGGGCCAGTAGGACGCAAAGATGTCGTAGGTCTTCCGGCCGAGGAGGAGGGCATCCATCCGGCTGATCTCGTCCGCTATCGAGGCGCCGGCCTCGTCGTCGGACACCGGCGCCTGCCAGCCGCCGAACGCGAATTCGCCTTCAGGGTCTTCTTCACGGCCGCCCGGCGCCTGGTACACGCCGTCGAGGGTGATGAACAGGTTTGCCACGATGATCCCCACGCGCACATTGTGGACCCGCGCCTGCACGCTGTCCAGTACTCCGATCCAGGGTGCCGGTGCAGTGCCCGTGGCAGGATGGTGCCATGCTGCTCCTTGAGCTCGTGGAAACCACTAAAGCCGTCGCATCAACCCGGTCCCGGCTGGCAAAGGTGGACGCCCTGGTCCACCTGCTGCGCCGGCTGGAACCGGCGGAGATTCCGACGGCGGTGGGCTTGCTCTGTGCCAAACCCCGCCAGGGCCGGGTTGGGGTTGGCTGGAGCGCCGTGGCTGCGGCCAAGGCGGAACCCGCAGCGGAGCCACGCCTCACCGTGTCGGATTTCGATACCGCGCTGGACCGGCTCCTGGCAACAGTAGGCAGCGGGTCGGGTGCAGAACGGGCCGCCATCCTCAATACGCTCATGGCTGCCGCCACCGAACCCGAGCAGTCGTTCATCGCCGGCGTCCTGCTTGGGGAACTGCGCACCGGCGCCCTGGAAGGAGTGCTGACGGACGCCGTCGCACGCGCCTCGGACCGGCCCGTCGACGCAGTGCGGCGTGCGGCCATGCTCTCCGGCGACCTCGGCGGTACGGCGCTACTTGCACTGATGGGCACCGCCGCGGAGCTTGATGCCGTCGGCCTGGTGGTGGGCCGGCCGGTGCAGCCCATGCTCGCGGCCACCGCCGGCAGCGCAGGCGCGGCCCTTGAAGCCACCGGGGAGGCTTCGGTGGAATATAAACTCGACGGCGCCCGCATCCAGGTGCACCGGTCCGGCAGCGACGTGCGCATCTTCACCCGCAACCTTGCCGATGTAACGCACCGCCTGCCCGAGGTGGTGGACCTGGTCCGCGGGCTGCCGGTACAGGACATTATCCTCGATGGCGAAACCCTCGCCCTGGATGAAGAGGGCGCCCCGCGGCCCTTCCAGGAAACCATGTCCCGCTTTGGCGCAGACGCAGTCCGGGAGACGCTGCTGCACCCCTGGTTCTTCGACGTGCTGCACATCGACGGCCGTGACCTGCTGGATGAACCGCTGGCCACCCGCATCGACATCCTCGACCGCGTGGCCCCTGCACACCGGATCCCGGGGGAGGTCACCGCCGACCCCGCCGTCGCCGAGCGCGTTTCGCAGGATGCGCTGGCCGCGGGCCATGAGGGCGTGGTGGTGAAGGCGATCGACTCGGTCTACGCCGCCGGCCGGCGCGGATCCAATTGGGTGAAAGTAAAGCCGGTGCATACCTACGACCTGGTGGTGCTTGCCTGCGAATGGGGCTCGGGACGCCGGACAGGGATGCTGTCCAACCTGCACCTCGGGGCATTGGATCCCGGCGGCGACTTCGGCGAACCCGGCGGCTACGTGATGGTGGGCAAGACGTTCAAGGGCCTTACCGATGAACTGCTGCGCTGGCAGACGGCCAGGTTCCAGGAAATTGAGGTGCGGCGCACCGCCGGCACCGTATGGGTTGAGCCGAAGACCGTCGTCGAAATAGCCATTGACGGCGTGCAGCAGTCGCCGCGCTACCCGGGCGGGATCGCCTTGAGGTTTGCCCGGGTCAAGCGCTACCGGGAGGACAAGGCCCCGGCCGAAGCGGACACCATCCAGACCCTCCGCTCCCTGCTGCGCTCGTAGTCGAAAGGAACCGCTGTCCGTCAGTTGCGGCTTCTGCTGCCCTGGCGCCGTAGGGTCCGGGCCTCACCATCCGGCAGGCGCTTGGAGATCATGCGGTAGAAGAGCAGGACGGCGACGGCGGCCACCACGATGCCTACAAGGTTGAGCAGTAGTTGGAGCGCGGAGCCTGCAGCCTTCGGGTATTCGCCCAGTACCAAAGCTACCGCCACGTATCCGGCCGCCGGCACGGTGGTCACGGAGATGAAGACACCGATCAGGGCGGCCGAGCGGCGGCCGATGATGGACAGCATCCCGGCGATTCCGGCCAGGATGGCAACGATCAACGAATACGGGCCGGGGTGGTAGATGAACTCCACTGCCGAGCCTTTGTCCAGGGCATCGCGCGGAAAGAGGCCCAGCGGGATCGACAGCCACGCCGTCAGTGCGGCCAGCAGCATCGCAACCGGGAAGCCCACGGCCAGGGCTACTGCGGCACGGCGGCCAAGCCTCCACTTTCGGGTGGCGATCGAAACCGCGAGGGCGGCCAGTGGCCCGAACTCAGGACCCACTGCCATGGCGCCCACAATGGCAATGGGGGAGTCGGTGACGATACCGATTCCGGCGAGTTGGGTTGCCAGGACCAGGAAGGCAAGGAAGTTCCAGGTCAAACGGGAGTCCTCGCCGGTCTGCCGGGTGACGTCCTCCCAGATCACTGCGTCTGCGCCCTCACCCGGGGCGGCGCGCTCAGCCTGGTCGGCGTTCCGGGACAGCACGAATTCGGGTGTGGACATGGAAATGGACCCAACATCGCGGACCTTCAGGATGCTGAGCTTCTCCAGAAGTTCCTCCACTGATTCCCGGGCGACCAGGACTTCAATGACATCGCCCTCTGGCACCACGGAGGCACCCCGGACCACAGTGACCTCTGCCGTTCCACGCTGGTCGCGGCAGGTCTGCACGGTCACGTCGGACAGCTCCCCGGGCACACAAATCCGCAGCTGGACAACCACGCCCGCTCCCTTCCACGACTGGGCCCAGCATAGTCTGAACCGGCGGCGTGATTGGCTGTTGGACAGCGCGTTGGCTAGGCTTGATGCTTTGGCTGGCGGCTGTTGTGAGGGGTTCTAGTGTCCGTAACGGAAGCCCCGAAGGCACCAGGATCCGGCCCCGCTGACCGCCCGCGGAAGCCCACTTTCCGTCCGGAGGTCCAGGGGCTCCGGGCGCTGGCTGTCCTGATGGTGGTGGCCTACCACGTGTGGCTGGGCCGGGTGTCCGGCGGAGTCGATATCTTCCTGCTCATCTCGGCCTTCCTGCTCACGTTGTCGTTCGTCCGGAAAGCCGAGTCAGGCAAACCCTTCAAGCTGCCGGCGCACTGGCTGCACCTGTTAAAGCGGCTGCTGCCAGCCGCCGTCGTGGTGATCCTCGGCGTGCTCGCCGGCACCTGGCTGATCCTGCCGCAGGGCCGCTGGCCGCAGGTACTGGACCAGGCCTGGGCGTCCCTGCTGTACAGCCAGAACTGGCTCCTGGCGGACTTATCTGTGGACTATTACGCGCAGGACCACGCCGGTGCCAGCCCGCTGCAGCACTTCTGGTCCCTGTCCATCCAAGGGCAGGTCTTCATCCTGTGGCCGCTGGTCTTTGCCGCCACGGCAGCCGTTCTGGCCGGGCTGCGCCGGGTATCCCGCCTGCAATGGCTGACGTACCGCGGCCTGCTGGCCATGGTTTTCGGTGCAGTCTTCGCGGTGTCACTGGCCTACTCCGTTGACCAGACAGCCACCAACCAGGCCTACGCCTACTTCGACACCCGCGCCCGGCTCTGGGAGTTTGCACTGGGCTCCCTGGTGGCGCTGGCGCTGCCGTACCTGCGGCCCGGACGCATGGTGCGCATTGCCCTGGGCTGGGCCGGACTGGCCGCGATGATTTCCTGCGGACTGGTGCTGACCGTTGACCGGTCCTTCCCGGGGTACGTGGCACTGTGGCCTACGCTTGCGGCCGCCGCGATCATCGTTGCCGGGCAGACCGGCAGCCGTTTCGGCGTTGACCGCCTGCTCAGCAGCCGGGCCGCCGTGGCCCTGGGCGACAACTCCTATGCTCTTTATCTGTGGCACTGGCCCGTCCTGGTGCTGGCGCTCGCGGCCACCGGCGTCGAAGCGCCGAACCTCATGCAGGGCCTCGGCATCGTTGGAGCCGCCATCGTCCTCGCCGTCCTGACCACGCGCTTCGTGGAAAAGCCGTTGCGGGACTGGCACTGGCCCAAGCTCCGAACGTGGCGGACCGCCGTCGTCGTTGTTGCCTGTGGCGCTGTCCTGGCCGGGCCCGTCGCGGTCTGGCAGACATCACTCACCGCTGAGGAAAGTGCGACGGCGGCACAACCGAGGGAGCTCACGCCCGGGGCGCTGGCGCTCACCCCGGAGAACGAAGACTCGCCCGCGCCGAGAGCCCGCACCATCCCCGGGCCCACGGCCCTGGACAACGATTGGGCCGGCATCGACTCGCCCTGCACCGGTGCCAACGCCACGGCCGACCCCATCCTGGAGGGCTGCCGGCAGGAGCTTCCGGAGGAACCGGCCACCCGGCGCATCGTGGTCCTGGGCGACTCCCACGCCCAGCAGTACCTCGCCGCCCTGGCGCCGGTGGCAGCGGCCCGTGGCTGGGAACTGGTAACGCTGCTGATGCCTGCCTGCCGCTTCGGAGCCGAATCGGACGCCAGGAACGCTGAATGCAACGCCTACAACCGCGCCAGCTCCGCCTACGTCCTGGAACACCGGCCGGACGCCGTGTTCACCGTGGCGTCGCTGACCCACGAGGACGCCCCGTTCGAAACTGAGGTTCCGGGATACCTCGATGGTGTGAAGCCGTTCGCTGACGCTGGAATCGAGATCGTCGGCATCCGCGACAACCCCCGGTTCACCTTCAATATGCCGCAGTGCGCCCAACGTAACGGTGCCGGCGCACCCGCGTGCAACCCGCCTCTGGCCGAGTCCCTGGTGGAGCCGTCGCCGCTGGAAAACTACCGCGGCAAGCTTCCGGGGCTTCACCTGATGGACATGAGCGACTTCATCTGCGCACGGGGCGTCTGCCCGGCCGTGGTGGGGAATGTGTACGTCTACAAGGACGACAACCACCTCACCAGGACTTATGTCGAGTCCATGATTCCCATGTTCGAACAGCGGCTGCTGGCTGCCACCGGCTGGAGCTGAGCCGTCACGGTTGCCGGACCGTGGGTGGGGTTGCTCACATTGGCGGCGTGGAATAGGGGGATCGGCGCCGAGGTTCTAATATTTACTCAACACTTTCTGCCCCCGGAACGCCGTCCTGCGCGGTGCTCCCGCAGGATCGTCTGCACAGGCCAGTTCCGTAATCACGGGCTGGTCATCGGCTGCAACCCCTACCCGTGACCCAGCAACCAAGGTAAGAGGCGCACTCATGACCGAGCCCGAACACAATCCCTTTGGCTTTATCGGCCTGACCTACGACGACGTCCTGCTCCTGCCGGGGCACACGGACGTCATTCCGTCCGAGGCCGACACGTCCTCGCGGATTTCCAAGCGGATCACGGTCCAGACCCCGCTGCTCTCCGCCGCCATGGACACCGTGACGGAATCCCGGATGGCCATCGCCATGGCCCGTCAGGGCGGCCTGGGCGTGGTGCACCGCAACCTGTCCATCGCCGACCAGGCGGACCAGGTTGACCGGGTGAAGCGGAGCGAGTCCGGGATGATCACCAACCCGCTGACCATCCGGCCCGAGGCAACGCTGCGCGAGCTCGATGATCTCTGCGCCCACTACCGCGTGTCCGGCCTTCCCGTGGTGGATGAGGACAACCGGCTGCTGGGCATCGTCACCAACCGCGACACCCGCTTTGTGCCGGAGTCCGATTTCCCGCTGCGGCTGGTCAGCGACGTCATGACCAAGATGCCCCTGGTCACCGGGCATGTAGGCATCAGCCGCGAGGAAGCCTCGCACAAGCTGGCTACCAACAAGATCGAGAAGCTCCCGCTCGTGGACGAGCAGGGCCGGCTCAAGGGCCTGATCACCACCAAGGACTTCACCAAGGCCGAGCAGTACCCCCTTGCCACCAAGGACGATGAGGGCCGCCTCCGCGTGGGTGCCGCGATCGGCTTCTTCGGCGACGGCTGGGAGCGCGCCATGACCCTGGTGGACGCCGGCGTCGACGCCCTGTTCGTGGATACCGCCAACGGCCACTCCCAGGGTGTCCTGGACATGATCCGCAGGCTGAAGTCCGACCCCGTCGCCGCCCACGTGGACATCATCGGCGGCCAGGCCGCCACCCGCGAAGGCGCCCAGGCCCTGATCGACGCCGGTGCCGACGGCATCAAGGTGGGCGTTGGTCCCGGGTCCATCTGCACCACCCGCGTCGTGGCCGGTGTCGGCGTCCCCCAGATCACAGCCATCTACGAATCCGCCAAGGCTGCCATTCCGGCCGGCGTTCCGCTGATCGCCGACGGCGGCCTGCAATACTCCGGCGACATCGGCAAAGCCCTGGTGGCCGGAGCCGACACCGTGATGCTGGGCTCGCTCCTGGCAGGCTGCGACGAGTCCCCTGGCGACCTGATCTTCGTCAACGGCAAGCAGTTCAAGTCCTACCGTGGAATGGGTTCCCTGGGCGCCATGCAGTCGCGCGGCAAGAACACGTCCTACTCCAAGGACCGCTACTTCCAGGCTGACGTCTCCGGTGACGACAAGTTGATCCCTGAAGGCATCGAAGGCCGCGTGGCGTACCGTGGCCCGCTGTCCTCCGTGGCGTACCAGCTGGTGGGCGGCCTGCGCCAGACCATGTTCTACACCGGTGCACCCACTGTCCCCGAGCTGAAGGTCCGGGGCAAATTCGTACGGATCACCTCCGCCGGGCTGAAGGAATCGCACCCGCACGATATCCAGATGACCGTCGAGGCGCCGAACTACGGCTCGCGCTAGACACAGGACTGAATAGAGGAGGCAAGGTTTTTGACCTTGCCTCCTCTCCTCTTCCTCCGCAGAGCCCTTCTCGTCCTTGAATGTCGGACCCCCGTTGGATGATGTGGGTATGGGAATCGGCGGTGGTGTTGCGGTGGCGTTGGAGGGTGTTCGTGCCTCTGTTGCTGCCCTGGATGCGCTGGAGCGGGAGGACGCTTCCCTGGCGGTCGGTGCCAGTGTTGGTGCCGGTGTGGATGTGTTGCAGCGGCGCTATGAGATCCGGCTGGAGCGGCTGGAGCTCGTTGCCCGGTTGGAGGCGCAGCTTGCAGCAGTGAAGGCACGGGACGCGGCCGACGCCGTCGGGTTCCAGGAGGCGATGACCCCGCCGGACGCCTCGGTCCAGGACCGTACCTACGCGCAGATGTAGGTGGTGGAGGAGATCGCCGCGGTCTTGACGGTTAGTTCCGCCGGTGCCGGGGCGCTGGTGGAGCAGTCCCGGCGGGTCTGTTCCCTGCCGCTGGTCATGAACGCCTTGGCCGCGGGCGTGATGTCGTGGCAGCACGCCCGCGTCGTCGCGGACGAAACCGAGAGCCTTGACGCTGTCGGGGCGGCCGGGCTGGTGGCGCATTTCTTCGACCCCGACGCACCCGATCCGGCCCGGGGTGCCGCGCCCGGTGAACTGGTTCCGTCCCGGTTCCGGGCCAAGATCCGGGCCTGGCGGGAACGCCACCACCCGGAGTCGATCCAAAAGCGCCATGCGAAGGGGGTGGCGGACCGGCGGATGGAGTACACCCCGGACCGGGACGGCATGGCCTGGGTCTCCCTCTACCTTCCCGGCGATACCGCGTGCGCCATCTGGAACCGGACCACCCACCGCCCGCGGCCTCCAAGGCCCCAACGAACCCCGCACGCTCACCCAACTCCGCCCCGACATCGCCGCATCCCTGTTGCTGGGGGCTGAAACCGCCACCGACGTTGCTGAAGTTCCCACCCCGCGGGCCGACGTGCTGGTCACCGTGCCCGTGTTCTCGCTCCTCGGCCTCACCACGAACCCGCAGTGCTGGACGGCTTCGGCCCAATCCCGGCATCGATGGCACGGAAACTCGTCGCCGGTGGGGCGGAGTCGTTCTACCGGGTCCTGGTCGACCCGCGGGACGGTGCACCCCTGGAAATCGGCCGCAAAAACTACCGGCTCACCGGGCCCATCAAACGCTGGATCAGGCTGCGCGATGCCCAGTGCACGTTCCCCGGCTGCACCAACAGGACCCCCGACAACGAAACAGACCACCTCACCGCCTGGCAACACGGCGGCACCACCAACGTCAGCAACCTGGCCCAGCTCTGCCGCAAGCACCATCGGCTCAAACACCACAGCCAATGGACCCCCGGCCCGGCCACGAGCAAGGACCCACCGGGCTGGACCTCACCCACCGGGCGCTTCTACAAACCCGACCAGCAGGAGGCAGAACCAACCCACTGGCCACCAGGAAGCCTGCCAGGGCAAAGAAGTATTCTGGAGGAAGCACTCGTGCTGCGTCTCGCTGGCTAGCGGCCGTTTTTCATGTCCAGTCCGGCGCTAGGCTGATTCCATGTCCCAACCGCGCCATCCGGCGGAACTGGCCCCTAAACGCGACCCGCAAAAGCGGCTGGCGCTGCGTCCCTATGCCAAGGCCGTGGCCCAGGTTCTCCGGGTGAGTTTCCGCGCCTCCCCGGGCGCGGTGGTCATGAAAGTGCTTGGCTCGCTGATTTCGGCCGTGCTGCCGCTGGTCACCACCTACTTCGCGTCCCTCACCACCACGGCTTTGGCGGCAGCCTACGCGGGCGACGCCGCGGCGGGGCGCCTTGCGATCGTCTACGTCGTCGTCACTGCCGCGCTGGGTCTCTTCTGGGGCGCCTTCAACAGCATCGACCGGTATATCCAGCAGTTGATGAGCTTCAAGGTGGGGGCCATCGTCGGTGACCAGATGTACGAACGCTTCCTTGCCCTCGAGTTCTGGCGGTACGACGACAAGGAGACAGTGGACCTCTACGACCGTGCCAAACGGTTTTCGGATTCGTATGCGCGCGTCCTGGACCGCATCGCAGCAATCTTCACCCAGTTGATCTCAGTCATCCTGGCCATCGGCGCCCTGCTGCTGGTCAGCTGGTGGATCGCCGTCATCGTCCTGGTGGCCATCGTCCCCAGCGTGTACCTGCAGTTCAAGCTGTCCAGGGAGCAGATCGCGCACTGGAACACGCAGGTTGATTCACGCCGCCAGCGCCGCATGATCGAGACCAACCTCCTCCGGCCGCAGCACATTGCCGAAATGCGGCTTTACGGCATCGTCAGTTTCCTCATGGACCTTCGCTCGCGCCTTCGTGATGCGGACGAGCGTCGCCGGCTGGACTACCAGCGCCGGTACATTCCCAGGCAGTTGGCTGCGGACGCCCTGCAGTACGGTGCCGAGGTGGTGTCCTTGATTTGGGTGGTGGGGCAGATCATTGCCCGCGCAGCCCCGGTGGGCCAGTTCCTCTACGTACAGCAGATCGTCAGCCGTGCATTGTCCACGGCCAATAACCTGGTGTCCTCGCTCAGCTCCATTGACGAAGACCTCGCGAACCTGAAGGACTACGAGCTGTTCATGGCGATGCCCGTGCACTCTGAGCATGCCCCGCCGCTGCTGGAAGCCCCGCGGGAAATTGAGCTGAAGGACATCCGCTTCACCTACACCGGAAGCGACATCGAAGTCATCCGGGGCATCAGCCTCACTATCCGGCGGGGCCAGCACATCGCCATCGTGGGTGAGAACGGGGCCGGGAAGTCGACGCTGATCCGCATCCTCGCCGGGCTCTACCGGCCTGACTCAGGCCAGGTCCTGCTCGACGGCGTGGACCTCGCCGCCGTCGACGTCACCTCCTGGCACCGGCACTTGGCCGTGCTCAGCCAGGAGTTCCTCAAGTATGAGTTCGCCACGGCGGCCGAGAACATCTACTTCGGGGACGTCGACTCGGCCCGGGATGATGAACGCATCCGCAGGGCGGCCTCGGACGCGGAGGCCCTGGAATTCATCAACAGGCTGCCCAACGGCCTGGACAACCACGTCAGCAACTGGATGGAGGATCCACGGGGGCGGAAGGGGAGTGGCCTTTCGGGAGGCCAGTGGCAGCGCCTTGCCATGGCCAGGAACTTCTACCGGGACGCGTCCTTCATGGTGATGGACGAGCCCACCTCCGCCATCGACGCCCTCGCCGAGCACCGCATCTTCACCCGGCTCTTTGCGGACCGCAGCAGCACCATCATCGCTATCAGCCACCGGCTCGCCACCATCGAGAAGGCGGACGTCGTGTACATGCTGGAGGACGGGGAAGTGGTGGAGGAGGGCACGCACAAGGAGTTGGTTGCCCTGCGCGGCCGCTACTTCAGGATGTTTGAATCGCAGCTGACGGTCGATGAACCTGAAGAAGTCTGACGCGGCTGCCCGTCATGCCTCCACAACTGTGGTTCGGACGCGGGCAAGGCTTGGCCGCGGCGGCACGCTGCTGAAGCCGAACGTGACGGCGGGCCGGATGGGAGCCAGCGCCCCGGCGTCGGATCCTTCCCAGCTGACGACGGCGGAGGTCACGTGGTGCAGGTCAGTCACCCCGTAGAACTCAGCCCTGCCGCTGCCGGCAGTGCCGTACGTGCGGGCGCCGGGTGCGGCGAGGGCGGCGAGCGGATTGACCGCGGCGAGCCACCGGGGATGGACCGCAAGGCGCCGGGGCACTGCCCGCAGCGCTGTTCCCAGAAGGGTACGCGGTCCGGTGGCAGCCCGGATGGCCAGCGGGCCGGCGTCGACCGTTAACACCTGTCCGGCGAGCGAGGCGTGAACCTCCCCGACCTGTACCTCGTCAAAGCTGTATGTGGCCGATATGAAGCTGGCCACTTCGGGTGAGGGAGCCAGCAGCATCCGGTGCCCCGAAGGCTGCTGCACCATGACATCGGCAAATGAACCAAAGGGGGAGTCCTGCCAGATGCCCACGACGGCGCGCAGCCCGGAGGCAGTGCCAATCCCGGCGATGTGCCCGTCGAAAATCCAGCGTGCGCCCATCACGCCACTCTAATGGGAGGCCAGGACGGGTCCGCCGTCGATGGCAACGCTCCAACCGGCAGCGCTACCCGGACGGACACAGCCGGGCCAGTTCACCGAAGCCGCTGGGATAACCTAGAGCAGTGACTTATGAGATCGAGATCGGCCGTGGCAAGCGTGGGCGTCGTGCCTACTCCCTGGATGACATTGCAATCGTCCCCAACCGTCGCACCCGCGACCCCAAGGACGTCTCCGTCTCCTGGCAGATCGACGCCTATCAGTTCGAGATGCCGGTGATCGCCGCGCCGATGGACTCGGCCATGTCCCCGGCCACCGCAATCGCCCTCGGCAAGCTGGGCGGCCTTGGCGTGCTGGACCTGGAAGGCCTCTGGACCCGGTACGAGGATCCGCAGTCGGTCCTGGACGAAATTGCGGCGCTGGAGGACGAAACCAACAGCCCCGCCGTGACCGGGCGCATGCAGGAGCTTTACCAGGCCCCCATCCAGCCGGAGCTCATCACCTCCCGCCTGGCTGAAATCCGCGAAGCCGGCGTCACCGTTGCCGGGTCCCTGACCCCGCAGCGCACCCAGGAACACTACAAGACCGTCCTGGCGGCCGGCGTCGATATCTTCGTCATCCGCGGCACCACCGTGTCCGCCGAGCACGTCTCCAAGGACCACGAGCCGCTGAACCTCAAACAGTTCATCTACGAACTCGACGTCCCGGTGATCGTGGGCGGCGCAGCAGGTTACACCCCGGCGCTGCACCTCATGCGCACCGGCGCCGCAGGCGTCCTGGTCGGCTTCGGCGGCGGCGCCACCACCACCACCCGCCGCGCCCTGGGCATCCACTCGCCCATGGCCTCCGCCATCTCCGACGTCGCAGCCGCCCGCCGCGACTACATGGACGAGTCCGGCGGCCGCTACGTCCACGTCATTGCCGACGGCGGGATGGGCACCTCGGGCGACATCGTCAAGGCAATCGCCATGGGCGCCGACGCCGTCATGCTGGGCAGTGCCTTGGCCCGGGCAGAAGAAGCGCCGGGTAAGGGATGGCACTGGGGCCAGGAAGCGCACCACACCGAACTGCCCCGCGGAGACCGCGCCAACGTGGGCACCGTCGGCCCCCTGCAGGAGGTCCTCTTTGGGCCCGGCCACCACACCAACGGCACGTCCAACCTCATTGGCGCCCTGCGGCGCTCCATGGCCACCACCGGATATTCCGACCTGAAGGAATTCCAGCGGGTCGACGTCGTGGTGTCGCCTTACGCCGGCAACTAACGCTCCGCGGCAGGGCGGGCGCTGGCCCGCCCTGCCCAAGCACGCCACGAGCAAGTAGTGTGGGTTTACTACCGGCACGAGAGGCACTGGAGGCGTTCAATGAAGAGTGTTCCTGCAAACGGCGGGGTCCTTGGCCCCGAAGCCAGGGAAGCATCCATCCAGCGGCTGCGCGCCACCACGGAACCCGGCCAGGAACTCGACATCCTGATTGTGGGCGGCGGCATCGTCGGCACGGGAGCCGCCCTTGACGCCGTGACCCGGGGGTTGAGCGTCGGCATCGTCGAGGCAAGCGACTGGGCTGCGGGGACGTCATCCCGGTCTTCAAAACTTATCCATGGTGGCTTGCGCTACCTGGAAATGCTGGACTTTGCCCTGGTCAAGGAGGCCCTGCAGGAACGCGGGCTGCTCCTCTCCGAGATTGCCCCCCACCTGGCCCGGCCGGTGCCGTTCCTGTATCCGCTGACCAAACCCTTCATCGAGCGGCCCTATGTTGGTGCCGGCATCGCCCTCTATGACGCCATGTCCATCTCCAGTGGGCACAGCCGCGGCGTCCCGTTCCACAAGCACCTGAGCAGGCGGGGCACCCTGCGCGCCGCGCCCAGCCTGAAGGACGACGCCTTCGTGGGGTCCATCCGGTACTACGACGGGCAGGTGGACGACGCCAAATACTGCGCCAACCTGGTCCGCACTGCTGCCTACTACGGCGCCCATGCCGTGAACCAGATGAAAGTGGTGGACTTCCTCCGCGAAGGCGAGCGGGTGGTCGGTGCCAAGGTGGAAAACCGCGAAGACGGGAGCCAGTTCAGCATCCGCGCCAAACAGGTCATCAATGCCACCGGCGTATGGACCGACGAAACCCAGGCCATGGTCACCGACCGCGGCCAGCTGAAGGTCCGCGCCTCCAAGGGCATCCACCTTGTGGTGCCCCGCGACCGCTTCCAGTCC
This sequence comes from Pseudarthrobacter sp. CC12, assembly GCF_039907755.1. Lineage (NCBI taxonomy): Bacteria > Bacillati > Actinomycetota > Actinomycetes > Micrococcales > Micrococcaceae > Pseudarthrobacter > Pseudarthrobacter sp. CC12. The sequence continues at coordinate 31,430 of NZ_JARDJH010000028.1, forward strand.
ACGGTTGGCCTGATCCTGCGCACCGAGAAATCGGTCCTGTTCGTCATCCCGTGGGGACGGCACTGGATCATCGGCACCACCGACACGGACTGGCACCTGGACAAGGCCCACCCTGCCGCTTCCAGCAAGGACATCGACTACGTCCTGGAACACGTCAACCAGGTGCTGAAACGGCCCCTGACCAGGGAAGACGTCGAAGGAGTCTACGCGGGGCTGCGGCCACTGCTGGCCGGCGAAAACGACTCCACCGCCAAGCTCTCCCGCGAACACGTCGTGGCGCACCCCGTCCCCGGGCTGGTGGTGGTTGCCGGTGGAAAATGGACCACTTACCGGGTCATGGCCAAGGATGCCGTCGACGAGGCCACCCGCACCATGGATGAGCGGGTCCCGCCGAGCTGCACCGAGACCATCCCGTTGCTGGGTGCCAGCGGTTTCCGGGCGGCCTGGAACCGCCGGAACCGCACCGCAGAGGAATCCGGTGTCCACGTGGCGCGGATCGAGCACCTGCTCAACCGGTACGGCTCCATGACGCCTGAGGTCCTGGCCATTATTGAGCAGAACCCGGAGCTGGCGGAGCCACTCCCCGGCGCCGACGATTACTTGCAGGCAGAGGCGGTCTACGCCGCAAGCCATGAAGGTGCCCGCCATGTCCAGGACGTCCTCACCCGCCGCACCAGGATCTCCATCGAATCCTGGGACCGCGGAGTGTCGGCCGCTCCCGTTGTCGCTAAACTGATGGGTGACGTCCTCGGCTGGAGTGACACGCAGCGTGAAAACGAAGTCCGCCACTACCTTGCCCGCGTGGAGGCCGAACGCCTTAGCCAGCAACAGCCGGACGACGAATCCGCAGACGCCGCCCGCCTGGGCGCGGAAGACATCGTGCCCTTGCGTTGAGGGGCCGTTCGCCCCACTGCTGACCGAAGGGATACGCCTTGGCGGAACCACTGGACCCGTATGACGCCCACCTGACCACCGCCGACATGGTGATCCTGGAAATGGAGGCGAAGGACAAGACCGACGCCACCAACCAACTGGCAGAGCGGCTCTACGCCGCCGGGCGGATCTCGGACCTTGACGGGTTCCTGAAGAACGTCAACGCCCGGGAGCATCAGCTGGCTACGGGGCTCCCGGGCGGCATCGGGCTGCCGCATGCCCGCAGCGAGTTCGTATCGCAAACCTCCATCGCCGTCGGCATTGCCAAGTACGGCCACGCGCTGGATTTCGGAGCCGCCGACGGCCCCGCCACGGTCATCCTGCTGATCGCCACCCCGGCCAGCTCGTTCTCCGACCATCTGGAAGTCCTGGCCACCCTGGCCCGGTCACTCTCCAAGGAGTCATTCCGCGAGTCGCTTCGGCGTGCCTACGACGCAGAAGTAATCGCCGAGCTCATCAACTCCAGCCTGGTGTTCTTCGACCACTAGGCGCATCCCCGGTCCCGCCTCCGAGCCCGGACGCCCCTTGGCGTTTAGTTGTTCTACAGAAGTACGAAGTACGGTTAAGACGTGTGGAAAACAGCCCTTAAGCCCCGATGGATCGCAGGCTTTATCTTCGCGATCGCTCTCTCCGGGGTCTTCGTGCTGCTGAGCCAGTGGCAGTTCGGCCGCTCCACCCAGCCCGAGGTTCCGGTCAACCCCGCCACTGAACAGGTACAGCCACTCACCACCACCCTGCAGCCGGGTGAATTCTTCCACGGCAGCGTTGCCGACCAAATGGTCACCGCGCAGGGGACGTACAGCCCGGACAAGCAGGTCCTGGTTCCCGGCAGGCTCCACGACGGAAAGACCGGCTACTGGGTCGTTTCAGCCTTCGCCGTCAAAGATGCCCCGGCCCTGGCCGGCGCAGGCGCCTCACCGCAGACCTGGATCCCGGTGGCACGCGGGTGGGTCGCGGAACCCGGGGACGCGGCAGCACCGCCGTCGGGACTTGTTGAACTGACCGGGCGGCTGCTGCCGTCCGAAGCGCCGGTGGCCGGGAAAGCGCCCAAAGCGGGGGAGGCCTCCGCCGTCTCCGTGGCGGAACTCATCAACTACTGGGAGGTGAGCAGCTATCCCGGCTTCGTCTCCGCCACCGCAGAGGTGGTGGGCGGCCAGGATGTGAGTGCCTCCGCGGTGCCAGGGAACCTCCTTCCATTGGACATCGGACCCCAGCCGCCCGCCCAGCACATCAACTGGCTCAACCTCTTCTACTCCATCGAGTGGGTTGTCTTCGCCGGCTTCGCGCTTTTCATCTGGTGGCGCCTGGTCAAGGATGACTACCACCGGGACCTCGAGGAGGCCCTTGACGACGCCGACGATGACGGGCACGACGAACAGCACCAGCTTCCACAGCAGGCCAAACAGCACCAGCAGCCTGACCAGCACCAGCAGAAGGTACAGCCATGATTGATCCGAAACCGGCCACCCCCTCATCGCAGGCCTCCGGCAAGAGCTCCGGGAAGAAACGCCGTTTCGGCGGTACCGAGGCCCAGATCCGGTCGGCCCTGAAGTTCTACAAGGTCATGGCCTACCTCACCGGCACCATGCTCCTGCTGCTGTGTGCGGAACTGGTGGCACGCTACGGCTTCGGGCAGTACCTGTTCGCCGGGGGGACCAACGCGGTGACCGGGCAGCCGTTCGGCTTCGGGTTTGCCGACGCCGAACCGGCGGGGGTGCTCAACGGCATGAACGTCTCCGTCACCGTGCTGATCGTCCACGGCTGGATGTACGTTGTGTACCTGATCTCGAACTTCCGGCTCTGGTCCCTGATGCGCTGGCCGTTCCTGAAACTTGTCCTGCTGGCACTGGGCGGTGTGGTGCCGTTCCTGTCCTTCATCGTCGAAAAGAAGTTCCACGCCGAGGTGGAGGCCGAGCTGGCCGCCAACCCGCAGGCACCGCAGCGCTACTGAAACGTGCCTCGCGCGCGCCGGCCACCCGCCGTCGGACGTCTGCTCCGTCACAGCCGGGCCTCTCAAGGTGCGCCGGTGCAAGGGCGCAAAGTAGGCTATTACGGTGACTACTCCCACTGCATCCCAGACTTCCCAGAAGCCGGTGCTGGTTGTTGATTACGGTGCCCAGTACGCGCAGCTGATTGCCCGCCGCGTCAGGGAAGCGAACGTGTATTCGGAAGTGGTTCCGCATACCTGGTCCACCGAGCAGCTCCTGGCCAAGAATCCCGCCGCCATCATCCTTTCCGGCGGACCTTCCAGCGTCTATGCCGACGGCGCCCCCAGCGTGGGTGCCGACCTCTTCGAAGCGGGTGTTCCCGTCTTTGGCATCTGCTATGGCTTCCAGGCCATGGCCAACGCCCTGGGCGGCAAGGTGGACAAGACCGGGCTGCGGGAGTACGGATCCACGGAAACCACCATCCTGGGCGAGGGGCGCTCCGTGCTGGAGGGCATGCCCCAGCACCAGAAGACCTGGATGAGCCACGGCGACTCCGTCCACCGGGCGCCGGAAGGCTTCGAAGTCCTGGCCACGACGGCGGGCGCGGAAGTGGCCGCTTTCGCCAACGAGGAAAAGGGCCTCTTCGGTGTGCAGTGGCACCCTGAGGTCAAGCACTCCGCCTACGGCCAGCAGGTGCTCGAGAACTTCCTGTTCAACTGCGCCAAGATCGAACCCAACTGGACCACCGGCAACATCCTCGAAGAACAGGTGGAGCGCATCCGCCGGCAGATCGGGGATGCCCGTGTCATTTGCGGCCTCTCCGGCGGCGTCGATTCCGCCGTGGCGGCAGCACTGGTCCAGCGCGCTGTGGGCGACCAGCTCACTTGCGTGTTCGTGGACCACGGCCTCCTGCGCGAAGGCGAAGCCGAACAGGTGGAGCGCGACTTCGTGGCCGCCACCGGCGTGAAGCTGTACGTGGCCAACGAACAGGAGCGCTTCCTGTCCGCGCTGGCCGGCGTCAGCGATCCCGAGACCAAGCGCAAGATCATTGGCCGGGAGTTCATCCGCGCCTTCGAAGAAGCAGAACTGGCCATCATCGCCGAGGCCGCAGCCCACGGCGAGAAGATCAAGTTCCTGGTCCAGGGCACGCTTTACCCGGACGTCGTCGAATCCGGCGGCGGCGAAGGTGCAGCCAACATCAAGAGCCACCACAATGTGGGCGGCCTCCCCGATGACCTGCAGTTCGAGCTCGTTGAGCCGCTGCGCGCACTGTTCAAAGATGAGGTCCGTGCCGTGGGCGCCCAGCTCGGCCTGCCGCAGGAAATCGTCGGCCGCCAGCCGTTCCCCGGCCCAGGCCTCGGCATCCGGATCGTCGGCGACATCACCAAGGAGCGGCTGGAACTGCTCCGCAAGGCCGACGCCATCGCCCGCGCCGAACTGACCGCAGCCGGGCTGGACAACGAAGTATGGCAGATGCCCGTGGTCCTGCTCGCGGAGGTCCGCAGCGTGGGCGTCATGGGCGACGGCCGCACCTACGGCCACCCCATCGTGCTCCGTCCGGTGTCCTCCGAAGACGCGATGACCGCCGACTGGTCACGCCTGCCGTACGACCTGCTTGCCCGCATCTCCAACCGGATCACCAACGAGGTTGACGGCGTCAACCGGGTGGTGCTGGACGTTACCAGCAAGCCGCCGGGAACCATCGAGTGGGAATAGCGTCCTAGTGGCCGGCCTCCGTCAGCGGAGGCCGGCCACTGCCTTTTCCCAGCGAATTCCCCGGCAATTTCCCGTGCCCCAGTGTTGCGGTCTCTCAAGTCCGGCGCCGGAGCGGCTACTCTCGAATCTATGCCGGTATGGTCCAGGGCGTCACGTGCAAACGCAGAAAAGAAGGCAGAAGTGTCAGTTGGTCAAGGCCACCCGGAAGGCTCCGAAGAGCTTCGTAAATGGCTCTCCGGGCTCAAACCCGTCACCGGCGCGGACACGATGCTGCGCTTCACCAAGACGCCGGAAGGTTCCATCGACCTCACTTCGGCGCACCCCTCAGGCCTCGCCCAGCTCATGGCCGGGCGCCGCACACGCCTGTCCACCCTGATTCGTGACCGGCAGCAGTATGTCGTGGCCGCCAGGGCGTCGCGCAACATCCGGTCCAAGATCTTCGAACTCGCCAACGACCGCGGCATCGATGCCGGGTACCTGTCCGCAGGCACCGTAGTGTGGACGTCCGCCGTCGGCGGCAAACCCCAGCGCGTCTCCGCTCCGGTCATGCTGACCGCCATCTCCCTCACGGTCCGGCCGGGAGAGGATGACTTCGAACTGCAACTCACCGAACAGGCCCAGATCAATCCCGCCCTGGTCCGGCACCTGAAAAACATCCACGGGATCGTTTTCGACGTCAATGCCGTGACCCGCCTGGCCTACAGCACCGCCCGGTTCGACCCCCAGCCCGTCCTGGACCGGCTGGCCACCCTTATCCGGCCCATCCACGGCGTCGAAACCCAGCACAACCTGCTGGTGTCCACCTTTGCCGACCTGTCCGGCAACCTGGACGACCCCTGGATCAACGATTCCAACCCCATCGTCTCCGCCCTGGCCACCGCTGCCGGCGGTGAAGTGATAGACGTTGAGGATCCGGACCCGTCCCGCTTCCCGCACCTGGACAACCGGCACCCCAAAGACGAACTGCTGCTGCTGGACGCCGATACGGACCAGCAGTACGTGGTCGACGCCGCCCGGGCGGGCGACTCCCTGGTGGTCAGCACCCCGCCGGGAACGGGCCAGACCCAGACCGCCATTAACACCATCGGCGCGCTGGTGGATGCCGGCAAGACGGTGCTGGTGGTGGGCGACCGCCGCGCCAGCCTCAATGAGGTCTCCGGCCACCTGGAGTCACTGGGACTGGAATCCATCCTGTTCCAGCTGACCGGAAACGTCACGGCCCAACAGCTGAAGGGCCAACTGGTCCGGGCAATCGTCCGCAACGAAAAGTCGTTGGAACCGCAGCTTGGAAACCTCCACACCACCCTGACCGAACACCGGCATGCCCTCATGGACCACGTGGCATCGCTCCACAACGTCCGCGAGCGGTGGGGCTGCTCGCCCTACCAGGCCATGCAGTCGCTTGCCGAACTCACCTCCATCCACCCTGCGCCGGCCACCACCGTCCGGCTCAAGCGAAGCGTCCTGGACAGCATCCGGGACCGTGAAGAACTGGCCGGCCGCCTCCGCCGCGCAGCCGAACTGGGCAGCTTCAGCAAGGCCGCCACCACCAGCCCATGGCACGGCGCCAGGCTGCTGACCCGCAAGGAAACCGAGGAAGCCCAGGACCTGGTCCGCTCCGTGGCCAAGAGCCTTCCCGCCCTGCGCGACCGCATGGACGCCGTTGCGGAGCACGCCGAAATCCGTCTGGGCGAATCCTTCGCGGAATGGGGCGAACAGCTTGAACTGCTGGTGGCCGTCCGCGGCAGCCTGGACAAGTTCACCCCTGACATCTTCGACCGGCCGGTGACCGACCTCATCTCCGCCACGGCGCCGTCCGCCTGGCGGCGTGAGCGCGGCATTGAACTGACCGCCATGCAGCGTTCCAGGCTGCGCCGGGTGGCCAAGGAGTACGTCCGTCCGGGCGTCCACATCGCCGACCTGCACTCGTCCCTGGTGCTGGTCCAGGAACAGCGTGCCCTCTGGGCGGCCTACGCCACCACGCAGCGCCATCCCGCTGTTCCCTCAGGCCTGGCCGAGATGATTGCCATGTACCGGTCCCTTGACCAGGAGCTGGCACAGCTGGGCGCGGCACTGCGGCACACGGAGGACGGCGGGGCACTTTCCACCGTTCCTTACACGCAGCTGATGGAGCGCCTGGAACGCCTGGTAGCGGACACCGACACGCTCAAGACCCTGCCCGAACGCACGCTCCTCATCGAGAACATGCGCGAACACGGGCTGGGTGAACTTCTCGCCGACCTCGCCGAACGGGAAGTTCCGGAACGATCCGTCGCCGCGGAGCTGGAGCTGGCCTGGTGGCAGTCCGCCCTGGAGGCGATGATCAGCGGCGACGACTACCTGGCAATGTCCGACGGCGATGCCCTCCGCCAGCTCGAGGCAGAGTACCGGCTGGCTGACAACGCGCACATTGCCAGCGGCGCCGCCCGGTTGCGGTGGGACCTCGCGGAACGGTGGCGCACAGCCATCTCTGCCCAGCCGCGCCAGGCAGACCTCCTGCGCAGCCTGCTCAAGGACGGCAGGGTTTCCCTGGCGTCCCTGACTGCCCAGGCACCGGAGCTGATCGGCACCCTGGTTCCGGTGTGGTCGGTCAGCCCCTACCTGATGACCGGACTGCTACCGGCCGAACAGCACTTTGACGCCGTCGTCATCCTTGACGCCGAGGCCACTTCGCTGCAGGCTGTCCTGCCCTCCATTGCCCGGGCACGGCAGGTGATTGCGTTCGGCGATCCCCGCATTGCCACGCCGCGGACGTTCACGGTAGGGGTGGAGCGGCTGGCCGCTGGAGAGCCCGCCCATCACCGCGTCGAGAGCGCATTCACCGCCCTCTCTGCAGTGCTGCCGGTGTGGCGGCTCAACGTGGTGTACCGGGCAGTGGACGAGGACCTGGTCCTGCAGCTCAGCAAGAATTTTTACGACGGCGGCCTGCGCCGTCTGCCCGAAGGCCAGTCAGCCACAGGCTTGGACCGGTCCCTGCTGGTGGAATACCTGCCGGACGGCACCGGCCTTCCCAGCGCTGACCACGAGGGCGTGGAGTCCGTGGTGGCGGAGGTCAACAGGGTAGTGGAGCTGGTGTTCGAACACGCCCGCCTGCGTCCGCGGACCTCCCTGGCGGTCGTCACCGCCAGCCTGCGGCACGCCGCCAGGATCGGCGAGTCCATTAGGCTCCAGCTGTCCAACCAGCCGGGCCTGGCCGGGTTCTTCGGCGCCGGCCCGGAGTCCTTCCGCGTGGTGGACCTGGAACGCGCCCAGGGCCTGGTCCGCGACCACGTCATCTTCTCGCCCGGATTCGGGCGGACCCCGCACGGCCGTGCGCTCCACAACTTTGGGCCGCTGTCCGCTGAAGGCGGCCGGGAGAAGTTCGCCCTGGCCATGACCCGGGCCCGCCGTTCCCTGCACGTGCTCACCTGCTTCCGGCCCGAAGACCTGGACCACACCCGGCTTACCCACGGCGCGGTGGACCTGTACGCGCTTTTGGACCGGGAAATCGCCGGCAACACGGACCTCGGTACTCCCGCGTCCCGTGCTGCGGCCAGTGAACAGGCACTTGGCGCGGACCCGTTGGTAGCGGACCTGGGCGACCGTTTGCGTGCCCGTGGCGCCAGGGTCTGGCACCAATACGACGGTGCCATTGACGTGGTTGCGGCCGCGGACCCCTTGAACACGATGGGCCAGGATGATTCCGACATTCCGCGACCCGTAGCGATCGAGTCCGACGGAACTGCGCAGTACCGCACCATGAGCGTGCGTGAGCGCAGCAGGCTGCGCCCGCAACTGCTGGAACGCCTCGGCTGGCGGTACATGCCGCTGTGGACCATCGAGGTCTTCACGGACCCCTCGTCCTGCGCGGACCGTATTGCCGGCTACCTGGGCTTGGAAAAGATGGTGCTTCCGGGCCGCGCCAGCCAGTCCGTGGGGTTCCTTGACGACGACGTTGACCAGGCGCTCAATGGAATTGATTCTGCGCCGGCCGCGGGAGCTTCCTACCTGTCCCGGGATTCCGGCGCAGCACGGGACGGCGGCGGTGGACGCCAGGAGGCGGACCCCATGACTGAGGAAAAGAAGCCTGCAGACGGCAGGCCTGAGGAAAACGGCCGCGAGGAAGAGATGCGCCAGGACGAGAACGTGAACAAGCAGCCGGAAACAGCAGCTGATGGCGGAGTCCCTGCGGGGCCGGCCGCTCCCACCCCCACGTCCCGGACGGCTCCGGGTGGTACCGGGGCGGTCCTCCCCACCAAGGCCGCGGAGGACGATGCCCGCAGCTGGGGTGACCGCGAGGAGGACCACGACGCGTGGCTGAAGGAACAGAAGCCGCCGCACTGGGGCTGACCGCCACCAAGTCACTGCGGGCCGACCAAAACAAAGAACAGCCTGCCTTGGGTGGAGGCTCCGGCCAGGCGGGATGATTGTTCGGCCGTGGCTGCCACCACGATGAGGCCATCCGTCTCCGAGGTACCCAGCCATTGTCCGCTCTGGCCGCCCTTGTTGGAGGTCCACAGTACCGGGACGGCGGACGCCAATACTTCGGAGGGACCCTGCTGGTCGAACCCGTTGGCTGATGTGAGCACCACATTGACCAGCTGGCCGGGGGAGACCAGTTGGATGGACGAAGGGTCAGCCATTCGCAGTGGCACAGCGGCAGACCCCGGCGGCGTACCTGCTAGGAGCCCAGGGCCCACCAGCTGGGCATCGGACAAAAGTTGGCCCTTCCGCATCGGCGCGGCCAGCTGCTTGCCCTTGGCGGCGGCCTCATCCTGGAGGAAGCCATCGGCGACCATGCCGGGCGGCACCTGGACCCGCGCCACGTCCGCTTCGGTCACCGCTGTCCCCGCGGCCAGGTCGCGGGCAGCGGCCAGCGCAGTAGCTGTGGAGAGCGGGGCGGGGGTGACCTGCTGGACGGCGACAGCGGCGGCTGCTGACAGCAGCAGGGCAGCGGCAAGCCTGCGGTTGCGGTTCAGCCAGGCGGCGAGCCGGGCGGCAGGCGGACGCTTCCCGGGGCTGCGGCCGACGCCGCCAGTGTTCGTTGGATACCTGATGCCGGTGCGGCCACGGCGGGGGAATATGGGCATGCGCCCACGCTAGCTGTAGCCGCAACCGCCCGGGAGCCGGGACTGCGGCTATGTGGACAAAAGCGGCCGGCGCTGGAACGCGCCGGCCGCCGTCGAAAGAATGTGCCCGTTAGCTCGCGGCAGCTGCCGGTGCCGCCGCGGCGGGGGCGGCAGCGGGTGCGGACGGAGCCGAAGCCGGGGCGGGGGAGACGGAGCTGCCCTTGGAATCGCGGGAGTCCGTGCGGTAGAAGCCGGAGCCCCTGAAGACCACGCCAACGCTATTGAACTTCTTGCGCAACGTGCCCTGGCATTCAGGGCAGGATGTCAGGCTGCTGTCCGAAAACGACTGCACGATGTCGAAGGCGTGGCCGCAGTCCTTGCAGGCGTAAGCATATGTTGGCACTGGTGCTCCTCCTCTTGGGCAAACGAGAGGTCCCGTGCTGCCACATGGTTAACCATTAGCAGTCGCAGGGCCTGAGTGCTAATTCTATCACTGCGCCGCCGGCCGTGTGCTCAGGCCGCCCCGAACAGGGGCCGGTGCCCGGAGGGCGAAAGAACGGCCGGAACGGGCCTGTCGAACTCCTCTGCTGGGATGCTGCCGGCGGGCAGTAATTCATCGTCGTAGATAACAGCGGACAAAGGGATTTCCTTCCCGGCCGTGGCCAGGTGCCCCAGGAATTTGTCGTAGTAACCGCCGCCTTGGCCAATCCTGTTGCCGGCAAGGTCCACCGCTGTGGCCGGAATAAAAAGCACCGACGCATCGCCCGCGGTTTCGGGGCCATGGCGGTGCCCCGCAGGCTCCAAAATGGGGGCATACCTGCTGCGTTCGAAGCCGGTGTCCGGCGTCCAGAAAACCCAGCTCAGCTCCCGTGCGGGTTCGCACACCGGCAGCAGGACCTTGTGCCCGCTGCGGTACAGGGCGTTGATCAGCGGCAGGGTGGGTGGCTCCTGGCCCACGCCAAGGTAGACGCACGCAATGCCAGGGCGGCCCTCCGTGACCGATCCGGCCCACGCGTCCCCGTGGGTGGCCAGAGCCAGGCCCGCTGCTTCAAGCTGGGCCGGCGCGAGGCCTGCCCGCCTGCGGCGATGACTGGCCCGGATCCCGTCCTTGATGGCGTTCGACTTCTGCAGCATGTTGTCCTCCCTGCGTCGCCCCGTGGTCCGCAGCCTGCAGCCCGGGTGCCGGCCCGTCGCATCGGTAGTTACTGAAATACTTGACGCTGACGTTAGATTAGTCCGGTGAACACCAGTAATCCCAGAGTCCGCAAAGCCGTCATTCCCGCAGCGGGCCTGGGCACCAGGTTCCTCCCTGCCACCAAGGCTATGCCCAAGGAAATGCTTCCCGTCGTGGACAAGCCTGCCATCCAGTACGTCGTGGAGGAAGCCGTCCACGTGGGCCTCAGCGACGTGCTGATGATTACCGGCCGCAACAAGCGGGCCCTTGAGGACCACTTCGACAGGGTGCCATCCCTCGAATCGACCCTCCGGGAAAAGGGCGACACCGAAAAGCTCGCGTCCGTTCAGGCAGCGAGCCAGCTGGGCGATATCCACTACGTGCGGCAGGGCGATCCGCACGGGCTGGGGCACGCAGTGCTCCGGGCAAAGCAGCATGTGGGCAATGAAGCCTTCGCTGTCCTGCTGGGCGATGACCTCATCGACGCCCGCGACGAACTCCTCAGCACCATGATCGACGTGCAGGCCCAAACCGGAGGGTCCGTCGTCGCCCTCATCGAAGTGGAACCGTCCCAGATCAGCGCCTACGGTTGCGCCGACGTCCAGGAGATCGACGGCGGAGACTACGTTCGGGTCAACCGGTTGGTGGAGAAGCCCTCGCCCGAGGAAGCGCCGTCCAACCTTGCACTGATCGGACGCTATGTCCTGCACCCCGCCGTGTTCGAAGTCCTCGAGCACACGAAGCCCGGCCGTGGCGGCGAAATCCAGTTGACCGATGCCCTCCAGGAACTGGCCACCGGTGACGGCGAGGGGCACGGAGTGTACGGCGTGGTGTTCCGTGGCCGCCGCTACGACACCGGCGACAAGCTGAGCTACCTCAAGGCCTGCGTCCAGCTGGCCATCGACAGCGAGGACCTTGGCCCGGGCCTGCGGGAATGGCTTCCGGGCTTCACCGCCGGCCTTTCCCGGTAGCGCCGTGCGCACTGGAACCATCTGGCCGGTCACCCTTGAGTGCGGCGACCTGGTCCTGCGGCCCATCCGGTACCGCGACAAAAAAGAGTGGACCGAAGTTCGGTACCGGAACAGCGAGTGGCTGGCGCCGTGGGAGGCCTCCAACCCGGACCCGCAGGGCGGACTTCCTGACTACCGGCACATGGTGCGGTCCCTGAATATCCAGGCCGCCCAGGCCACCGCGCTTCCCTTCCTCATCACCGAGTGGAGGCAGGGTCTGCGGAGCCCGGCCATCGTGGGCCAGTTGACAGTGTCTTCGATCGTCTGGGGTTCGGCGATGATGGCTACGTTGGGCTATTGGGTGGACCAGTCCCGGGCCGGGCGCGGGATAGCCCCCACATCCGTGGCGCTGGTAACGGACCACTGCTTCCGGGCGCTCGGGCTGCACCGGATGGAAATCAACATCCGGCCCGAGAACGGCCCGAGCCTGCGGGTGGTGGAGAAGCTGGGGTTCAGGGACGAGGGCTACCGGCCCCGTTTCCTGCACATCAACGGCAAATGGGCTGACCACAGGTCGTTTGCGCTCACCTCGGAAGAGGTCCCGGAAGGCCTGCTGGGCCCGTGGCTGGCATCGCGCCGGTCATAAATCCAACGGTTTGCCTATGCGGACACGACACACCGCTGCTAATGCGGCCTGAGCAGGCATGATGCTCATACGGTTTTGAGTGTGGACTTCCCCCTTAGCAGCTCAGTGATCCTTGTGGTTGCCGTCGCGCTCTGGATTGTGTGGGTTGCCCCCTACGTCCTCCGGAACCGCCGGCAAAAGTTCCAGCCCGCCGTCGATTTCCTCGCAGACGCCCCCGCCGATGAGAGGCCGGACCCCCAGTCCGGCCTGGTCCGAAACGTCGCCGCCCAGCAGGAGAAAGCCATGGAACCCAGGAAGAGCGCCGCATCCGCTGCCGGCACTGCAAGTACTCCACCTGCGGCGCCGTTCCGCATCCGCTACGGCCGGACATCGTTGGCTCTCGTGGGGCTGCTGTCACTCGTCACCGCCTTCATCTCCGGCGTGATTCTTCTTTTCGGCATCGGTTCGCCCGCCCTTCCGCTTACCTGCACCCTGCTGACGGTTGCGTCCGTGGCACTGCTGCGCTGGCTCGCCGTCCGTGACCGCAAGGCGAAGGTGGACGCCGCCTTCCGCTCCGCGATGAGCGCCCCGGCGCGCCGTCCCGACACCGCCGAGGCAATCCCGCCGAAGCCCGAAAGCGCCCCCACACGGCGTGACAGCCCGCTTTTCGACGCCGAGGCAGGAGAGCCGAAGGCCAAGCCACTGACCGCTGTGGAGCTGCGGGAAGCAGCCCTCGCCGTCGCCATAGCGGCCGGCGACACCAGCGCAGGCGCGTCCGCACCTGCCGTTCCCTTGAACACCCCATGGGAGCCCGTAGAGGTTCCCAAGCCCGTCTATGTTGAGGCTCCCAAGGCCGAGCGTCCCGAACCGAAGCCGCTGGAGCTCCCGGAAGCACCAAAGGCAGTGGGGAAGCCCTCGCTGAAACAGGGCGCCACTTCCGCTCCGGCCGTTGAGGCAGCTGCCGCAACGGAAGCGCAGCAGCTGTCCAAAGCCCAAAGCGCCCTCAGCAACCTCGACGACGTCCTGCAGCGCCGCCGCGCATAGGGTTGCGGGGCGCCGCCCCAGCTCCCGCGCGTCAATTGGCGTTGGGCTACGAAAATTTGTAGCCTAGGGACACCGGTTCCGCACCGGCAGGCAGCAAACCTGCAGGACGCGGATTCGTCCGGGGCTATAGCTCAGTTGGTAGAGCGCTTCGTTCGCATCGAAGAGGTCAGGAGTTCGAATCTCCTTAGCTCCACAAATTTCAAGGGTTTTTGGGCCCTTGAGTCCTGGGAATAAACACTTTGGTAACACTTTGGGCCGGAAATCGTCTCCAAAGCTCCCGTCGCGAGGTATGGCTTGTATTTCATGAGGGTCATCATAGCGATGCGGCGGAGCCCACGCTGGAACGGAGTTGCAGGTTGTCTGAGGTTTTTTCCGCCCAGCTCTTAGCCCCCCAACCCCAAGTAACACGCCGCGAGAGCCTGCAGCCGCTCTTAGTGGTTGGTGGCGTGCTGACGTGTCGTAGATAAAGAAGTGGCCGGTGTTTCTGCCGGGTTGAGTCTGTCTAGCATTAAATCAGGAACAGGACAGGAAGCCTTGACTGAGCTTGTCGGGGAGGTGGCTGAAACTGCCATCAGTATCTTCAATCCGCCCCACTACCGGGTCATTTCCGCGAAGGTCTTGAATGACGGCAGCGCAGGGTCGCTGTCGAATGCCCACATCCCGCGTCGTTCTCGCTCCGCGGTCCGGCTCCAAGGCCACGTCTTTGATGCCGTCATTAATTCCAGCCGGGCCGGCTCCGAGACCTCTGCCGCGTCCGCGGTCTCCCGGTGAACGGACCGCGCCGCCCTGACCAAAAGTCTGCCCGAGGTGGTCCATCTCCCAAGGCCTGGGCCGAACAGATGCCGCTGCTTCGCGCTAGCGGCACACTCTGAGAACAGGCTGCCCGGGCCGCCACCTGAGGCAAGTTTTGCCGCCGCCGCCGCCACCGCCACCGGCAGGCTGTCAGAGGCTCTTCGCGGTTTGTGGGGAAATGGATCGCTGGAATGAGCGTCATGCTGCCTTCACCCGGTCCTCGAGTACTTTCTTGGCCGCTGCAGCGTCCTCCAGTGAGCCTGTTCGAAGCAGGGTCCGGAGCTGTTCCTTGGCTTTCCATACGGCCTGGAGGGTGCCGGTCGAATCGTCCAGGGTGAAGACTTCCTCGAGCCGGGCGGCGGCTCTGCAACTGAGGGCGTCGCCGCCGCGCAGCAGGAGCATCCGGTGCGCCCACGCCTTGTCGATCGCCCGTCCGCGTCGGCACTTGACCTGCTGCGAGAGGTTCTGCCGGGTCTCGGTCATGACCTGGTTGGCCAGCGAGATCAGGTGGAAATGATCGACCGCAACGGCGGTGCGCGGGAGCCACATCCGCAGCGCTTTGCGAAACGCCGCCGTTGGATCGATCGCGACGACCTGCACCGCCAGCCGCCACTCCAACGGCCGTGCGAACAGCCAGTCCCCAACGCCCTTGTGATCCCGGCCGTCAACGACACCGAGGACTTGGCCGGTGTCCAGGTCGACGATGGTTGTCATCCACGGCTCGAAGCGGGTCCACACCTTCGACGCGGAGTCCTGGAAGTAACGAACGGAGCGGAACCGGTGTTCATCGATGCCCAGCATCCGCGGGCTGAGCTTGTCCACGTCCGGCAGCTGCAGCAGGCAGGGCCTCGGTCACCGCGGCACGGACCATCCACCCGGAAACCGCGAAGCCGGCAGCTGTTTCCGACACCGGCCTGCCTAAGCGGATGACCGCGTCCACGAGCTGGTCCCGCAGCCTGCCCCTGGACCGGGCAGGGCGCGGCACCTGCGGCGTGGATTCAAAGAACGACAACCGGTCGCACGCCGGTTCTTCGCAGTACCAGCGGTACTTGGACCAGAGCACTTCCACCGGCCCGGCAACCGGAATCACGAAGCCGCTGAAGGCCGGCGCTCCTTCCGCTTGGACGCGATTACGCCGCAGCTCGGGCACCCCGCTGGCTGGTCGGTTTCGACGATCACCTGCCGCCGGCCCGCAATGATGCTGGTGGAAATGATGCGGTAGTCGGGCAGGTTGAAAAGGATGGTGGCAGCGTCGGCTGCGACCCCGGTAGGCTCGATCACGGCTCGTGGTCCTGTTTCAGGGTGAATGCTAGACACGCTCATCCCAACAGGGCAACGGGCCCCCTTGTCTTCAACGACACGAACTCAATTCCCCACGAACTACGAAGAGCCCTGTAAGACCTGTGGAGCGTCCAGGAAGAAGTCAGGGCCCTGCTGCACACCAGTTTTCTCCGAGCGCGGCCGCGGCGAAAGTGGAACTGCACCCTTCGGCCGTGGAGGAGAAGGCCGCGGATGTAGAGCCACGCAGAACACCCTTCCTGCGCTCTCGGCACCGGTCCCGAAGCTGAGGAATTGCGAATTTCCTGGACAGACGATCCTCGGCCCATTCGGGAGGAATAACTATGATGATGACGGCGTCCCTAGGTGGCGCCGGGAGGTGCCGGACGGGCTGAGGCCGAATCAGTCCGCTTCGATTCCAACTAATCGGTTTCGCCGGGTGAATTGTCCGTATCCACTTGGTTCCACTGTGTAAATCGCCTGCTCGAGTAAAAGCCGATCACAAACTCATTAGCCCCGTCGAGGTAGCCGAGAACTAAGTTCCTAGGCTCGGGCAACCTCATTCCATCCCTAAGTGTTGTGATCGGGTCATCAAGGTAGCTGACTACAATTGCCGGGGCTCCAGCGTAGGGGAAGATCGCATCCCGCATGTAGGTCTTCCACTGAACAAGATCTCCTGGTTCAAACTTCGTTTCAGAGCTGTATTGAGTTAAGGCCTCCCTAAGCCTGTCTTCGTACCCTTCATGCTGAATGTTAACTTCATAATCGGAAATTTCCTGCCGCTCTTCAAGGCGAATAGCATCGAGCACTCTGGAATATGGCGCAGACTCTTGGTCCGAGCTGCGATCAGAACTGATGTTTTCCGGATTTTCCGCGAAATTTGGGAGTGCAGGACGCTGCGATTCTTCGTTCACCTAAATAAACCTCTCAATGGGTCCTGGTTCTTTGCGTCGTAATTATGAATTATCTCAACAACTGACGTCTTTGGAACTTCTCTCCATTTTCGTGAACCGAAAATTGACTTAGGCAGAGCCGGATCAAGGGCACGTATATTCGGCTTCAAATTCCCATATGTTGGCAACTTTGAAATGATGGCGATTGTCGTATCCCCATCGTTCGAAGGTAGAACTTCAACGGAAGATGCTACCTCGATAATTGGCTTTTGCTTGATCAAATTCCGGCGCCTTTGAACTAGTTTATCGAATTCTTCTGTTGATTGAACTAATCCGTCGCGCATAGCAGTCCGGGCAGTGTTGTTGTATGAGCGAAAAGGGCCGATTTCCAAGTAGATGAGGCCCAGCCAGGCGTTTCTCTCCAAGGTCGGTGGCAGTGGAAGGTTTTCATATACTTTGGTCAGGCTGCGTATGGAGTCTACGCTGCCGCCTGTGCGGAGAAGTTTGAAAAAGGCGTCTTCAATGTTGTTTCCAACTTGGATTTGAAATTGGCGGAAATTTGTACGATTGCCAATTCTCCACCGAATCCCGCGTGTGTAGACACTCCACGCAGCGATTTGGCGTCGCATTTCCGTTACGTAGTCGGTTGAAAGAACCGCGACGAAACCGCTTCCAGCGACCCAAACGAAATTCCCTTCTGCGATTTCACGATGTTCACTCGAGTCTAGCCAATGAACAAAATTGCGCTGACTGGCGACCAGTGGGCGCAAGTCGTCAGTTTTCCAATCCGGCTTCGGTGCGACGAATTCTTTACCGTCAATTCTGATAATTGCGTCAGCGATGACGAGATTATCTTCGTTGCCAATAGTTTCAGCAACAAATCCCACTAACTTCATCATCATTCGGGCGTCTCCTTGCACAGGAACTCCTTCATTGACTTCACCGGGTCATCGACGGTTCTAACGATGTCCTCAAGAAAATCCAAATGTTCAAAATATTCATCATCCAGGAGATATGATGAGTGTTCTACCCATTTTGTATAAAAGTGGTAGTCATCATGTCTTATGAAGAGCCGGACGGGCATGAGTGGGGGCTCCTGATAGTCCTCGGCGATAATTCGCCCTTCCCAGGACCATGCTGGTTCATCAGATTTAGCCATATCAATAATGTCAACTGTAGAAGTGCGCGGTCTATGCCCGAGAACGTAGTCTGCGGCACTATCGAAAGAAGCGTTTATCCAGTTTTTCAT
Source organism: Pseudarthrobacter sp. CC12 (assembly GCF_039907755.1). NCBI lineage: Bacteria > Bacillati > Actinomycetota > Actinomycetes > Micrococcales > Micrococcaceae > Pseudarthrobacter > Pseudarthrobacter sp. CC12. The sequence continues at coordinate 49,060 of NZ_JARDJH010000028.1, forward strand.
GGGGGTGAGGTATTCGAGGTCCGCATAGGTGTTCGATGCAATAGTTTGCTTCAGATCATCTGGACTAAGTTCACGCCGAAGTGGTATTTTCCCGGCAATGAGTCCACCCGTGTCAAACGGTGAAGACTTCAGTACAACTTGGGCTACGCGTATTTGTGGGTTGTGGGCGACTGCTTGAAATCCGAAATCAGGTAATACACGGCCCACAGAGAAGTACACGTTCCTACCCAGGTCGAGCGCTAACTCAGCTCTTCCGGTCTTTTCACCTGCTGGCGCTGCACTGTGATCGCCGGTCAAACGTCGGAACAGTATTTCTTGCCATGCCATGGGATGCACGTAGTCGGTTCGAGCGGGCCTCAAGCCCTGCGTCCATTCGAACAACGTGTCCACCCCCTTACCATGGTGCCGCCAGCGTACTGATAGCTGTAGCATCGCAAAGAATCTGGAAATGACTACAAGATCTATTTCGATGAGCATACTCTCCGATCTTCTGATGCGCCGCTAGTCGCGATTTTTCACTGCTGGCGGGGATGCTGGGGGCCTGTGTCCGCGGTCGCTTCCGGGCAGTCTGGTGTGCCCTGTGGTTTGCCTAGTCAGCCCTAGACGGCTGTCAGGACATATTTGAAGGCGACCGGTGATCTCGACAAGGTGTTCCAGGAGGTCTTAATCGGGCGCTCATTCCAAGAGAAAGTGCTGGCCTCGGCTGGCGCGCATGATGACAACGCCTAACACCTCGTGTTTGTTCGCCCCGCCGGCCTCGTCGTCGAGTCCAGCAAGTGTGTGTGCAGCCCTTGGTTTGTCCCCATCGTCATCGAAAATCGCCATCAACGTCAAGGCAAATTCAGGTCAAAACCGGCTCCCTCCGGTAGCATCAGGAGCGCTGGCCCCGCCGGAGTGCCAGGGGGAGGGCCGGCATGACCGAGCGGCAGCTGTCAACTGACGACATCGCCACCCATCTCGGCCTCACCAAAGACGCCGTTTACGCCTGGATCACTGACGGGGCGTGACTGCTCACTGGATCGGGCGCCCTGGAAGTTCATGCCAGCGAGGTTGACGACCGGTCGCGCACCGATGCGGTCCGCAGAAGCGCCCCGGCGCTACGAGTCGTCCGACTCAAATGTCGTTGGGTTGACCTACCCTGACAGCAAGAAGAAGTGAAGGAGCGGCGATGAGCCTGAACGAGGTAGAGCGCCTGATTAAGTCCAAACAGCGCGTGGCCGACCACGGCGAAGTGTTCACCCCTGCCTGGATGGTCGAAGACATGCTCGACCTTGTCAAAGACGAATCCGATCGGATCGACAGCCGTGTCCTTGAACCCGCCTGCGGCTCCGGAAACTTCCTCCTTCCCGTCCTGGTCCGCAAGCTCGTCACCGTCCACTTACGCCACGGCAAGAGCGACTTCGAGAAGCGACACTACGCTCTCTTCGCCCTCATGTGCACCTACGGGATTGAGCTTCTGGCCGACAACGCTCAGGAGTGCCGAATCAACCTCGCCACGGTCTTTAACAGTTTCCTGGACATTGAAGACGCAGATGAGTGGGCGCAAGCGGCCAGAGCGGTGCTGGCAGTGAACATCGTGGAAGGCGACGCCCTAACCATGACTGTTTCCGGCGGTGGGCCAATCACATTCCCCGAGTGGGGCTACCTCGGCAAGGGAAAGTACCAGCGTCGTGACTTCCGCTATGACGCCCTCACTCAGCGCGCCTCCTTCGAAGGCACTCTCTTCGGTCAACTCGACGACGAAGACCTCTTCACCCCGACCAAGACATTTCCGTCGATGAACGTCCGAGAGATCGCGGAGCAGGTGACCATATGAGCGTCGCACCGTTCACTCTAAGCGGGCACAATCCCGACGTTCTAACGTGCATCGCCAACCTCTCCAACGACGAGGTATTTACCCCGCCGGAGCTCGCCAACCAGATGCTCGACACCCTCGCCACCGCCTGGGCCGATGCAAACGGCGGGGCCGACATTTGGGCAGACCCGAATGTGACGTTCCTTGACCCTTTCACAAAGTCCGGGGTTTTCCTGCGTGAAATCGTCCGCCGCCTTATCGACGGTCTGGCGTCCGCGTTTCCCGGCCGCGAGGCGCGCGTCGACCACATCCTCACTCGTCAGGTCTACGCGATCGCAATTACCCAGCTCACCGGGCTGCTGGCGCGCCGTAGCGTGTACTGCTCGAAAAATGCCAGTGGGCCGCACTCGGTCGCCAAGTCCTTCCCTGACACGGACGGGAACATCTGGTTTGAGCGCACCGAGCACACGTGGGGCGGCGGCACCCGAGAGTTCCGTTCCGCACCCCTTACCGGCGATGAAATCACCATCTATACCAACCGTAGATGCATCTTTTGCGGTGCCAGCGAGGACGCTTACGGCCGCGGCGACGAACTCGAAACGCATGCCTACGCGTTGATTCACACCCACGACGTCAAAGCTCGGATAGCCGAGCTGTTCGGAGAAGACATGCAGTTCGACGTAATCATCGGCAACCCGCCGTACCAGCTCAGCGACGGTGGATACGGCACTTCGGCGGCGCCGATCTACCAAATGTTCGTAGAGAAGGCCCTCGCACTCGACCCGCGATTCGCCGTCTTCGTGACCCCATCTCGCTGGTTCGCGGGCGGCAAGGGGCTCGACGAGTACCGGAAAAAGATGCTCTCCGACCACCGCATGCGCGACATCGTCGACTATCCCAAACTCTACGAAGCCTTCCCTGGAGTAAAGATCAGAGGTGGCGTCTCCTACTTCCTGTGGGATCGCAATTACGACGGACCCTGCACTGTTCAGACCATGTGGGACGGGAAGCCCGTCGGAGAACCCGTCGCCCGCTATCTTGATGCCTACGACGTTCTCGTCCGCCGCAACGAAGCCATACCCATCCTCGACAAGGTCCGGGTCAAGAACGAACCCACCCTCGACGCTCGGGTCTCCAGCCGTAAGCCGTTCGGACTTCCGACCAACTTCCACGGCAAAGAGACTAACCGAGGCATTCTTGACCCGGTTCGGCTGTTCGGGTCTCGGAAGATGTCTTGGGTCAAACGCAACGACATCCCGGTCAATAGTGCATGGATCGACGAGTGGAAAGTCTTGATGACAGCCGTGCAGGGCACGAGCGCAGCTGTGGAGACAAAGTTCCTCTCGAGACCGATCATCGCCGGTCCCGGTGCTGCCTGCACGGAGACCTACCTCGTGGCGGGGAGGTTTCCCACTGAGGAGGAGGCAAATCGATACTCCTTGTACCTCCGCACCAGGTTTGTGAGGTTTCTCGTCTCCCTCCGAAAGTCCACCCAGCACGCCACTCGCGATGTCTATGCGTTCGTTCCCGATGTTCCGCTGGACCGGGACTGGACCGACGCGCTGCTCTACGAGCGCTACGACCTGACGACCGACGAGATCACGTTCATCGAGTCGCAGGTTGCCGAGCACGAGGCCACGCTGCTCGACGAACTCAGCGGTGAGGACGACGATGAGTAGGGACGTCGACGAACTCCTCCCTGAAAAACCGACGGCGCGACTGCGCATCTACGCATGGTCCCCGAACGATGCTCCCGCTGACTACGCGGGGCTTATCAAAGTCGGTCAAACTACGAAGAGCGACGTAAACGCCCGCATCCGCGAGTCGCAGGGCCAGATGCAGCAGGCGTACACCCTGCATGTCAACGAACTTGCTGAGTATGACGGCGGAAGTGCTTTCCGAGACAGCGATGTGCGGAGGCGTTTGATCGAGAAGGGTTTTGAAAATCCCACCTTCGGATCGGCGCGGGAATGGATGCGCTGTACCCCCGAGGACGTGAAGACTGCGATCACGGAGTTGCGCACCGGGGTGAAACTCACCGGCACACATCATGAGACATTCCGGATGCGCCCCGAGCAGACGAAGGCTGTTGAGAAGACTTCGGACTACTACAAATCGATCTGGGCCGAGAACCCGAATGGGGTACCGCGGTTCCTATGGAACGCCAAGATGCGCTTTGGCAAGACTTTTACCTCCTACCAGCTCGCCAAACGGCTCGGCGCCCGACGGGTGCTCGTTGTGACGTTCAAGCCTGCCGTCGAGGATGCCTGGCAGGCCGACCTTGAATCACACTCCGATTTCAATGGCTGGCAGTACCTCTCCGCCGCTAACGGGGTTGACCCTGAATCCGCCGAACGCGACCGGCCGATGGTTTACTTCGGTTCATTCCAGGATCTGCTCGGCAGGGACAAGAAAACGGGCCTTATCAAGTCGAAAAATGAGTGGGTCCACACTACCAACTGGGACCTCGTGATTTTCGACGAGTACCACTTCGGCGCCTGGCGCGAGTCCGCGAAGGAGCTTTTCGAGGGCGAGGACGAGAAAGTCGCGAAGAAGGAACTCGCCGTTGAGTACGACGACGCGCTCGTCGCGTTCGATGAGGAGCTTGATGAGCTCGGCAACGACGAGGACGAGTTCCTGCCGATCACAACTCGTGCTTACCTGTACCTTTCGGGCACGCCATTCAAGGCATTGGCCACCGGGGAGTTCATCGAGGAGCAAATCTTCAACTGGACCTACACCGACGAGCAGCGCGCCAAGGCCCAGTATGCAGAGGCGCATCCCGGTCAGTGGAACCCGTACGGGGCGCTCCCTGAAATGCGTCTATTCACGTACCAGATGCCAGACGATCTGGTCGCGGTCGCCAACCAGGGTGAATTCGACGAGTTCGATCTCAACGCGTTCTTCGACGCCACGGGCACCGGCCCGGATGCCGAGTTCACGCGCAAGACTGATGTTCAGAAGTGGCTCGAACTCATCCGCGGCGCTCACATGCCTACCCAGGTTGACGCAATGCGAATGGGGACGCGCCCGCCGTTCCCATACTCCGACGCCCGGCTCCTGCCGTACCTGCAGCACTCGTTCTGGTTCCTGCCCAACGTCGCGGCCTGCGAAGCAATGGCAAACCTGTTGGCTGAGCGTCAGAACGTGTTCTGGCACGACTACCAGGTACTCACCGTCGCAGGCCCCCACGCAGGGATCGGACGCGACGCGCTTCCTCCGGTTCGTGAAGCCATCCGGGACGGCCATGACACGAAGACGATCACCCTGTCTTGCGGAAAGTTGACCACCGGAGTCACGGTCAAGCAGTGGTCCTCGATCCTGATGCTCCGCAATCTCAACTCGCCGGAGACCTACTTCCAGGCCGCGTTCCGTGTCCAATCGCCTTGGTCGATCAAGAACCCCAACGGGGACGATCCGAACGAGGAAGCCGTCCTCAAACCCGTATGTTTCGTCTTCGACTTCGCTCCGACCCGTGCGCTGCGTCAGATTTCGGACTACGGTATTGGCCTCTCGCCCGAAACTCCGAATGCCGAGAAAGCGGTCGAGGAGCTGGTGAAGTTTCTGCCGGTGCTTGCATACGACGGATCGAACATGACCCAGGTGGATGCCGGCGGCATCCTTGACATCGCAATGGCCGGCACCTCGGCTACCCTACTGGCCCGAAAGTGGGAGTCGGCGATCCTCGTCAACGTCGATAACGACACCCTGCGCCGCATCATGGGTAACCCGGCGGCGATGGATGCGGTCATGAACATCGAGGGCTTCCGCGCACTGGGCAGCTCAGTCTTCGAGACTGTCGTCAACAAGAGCGAGGCCGTGAAAAAGGCGAAGAAGGAGAAGGGCGAAAAGATCACGCCCGCAGAGACGAAAGAGTTGACTGCCGAGGAGAAGGAGTACAAGTCCAAGCGCAAACAGATTCAAGAGAAGCTGGTCAAGTTCGCCACCCGTATCCCGGCTTTCATGTACCTCACGGACTTCCGCGAGAACACCCTCCAGGACGTCATCACCAAGCTAGAACCGGATCTGTTCAGGGCAGTCACAGGCCTGAGCGTCGCCGACTTCCACCTGCTTGTCAACCTCGGGGTCTTTAACGCGACCCACATGAACCAAGCCGTCTTCGCCTTCCGCCGTTACGAGGACGCGTCCCTGTCGTACACCGGCATCGAGTCCCACAAGGGCCTCCGGCATTATGGCCTCTACGACACCGTGATCGCCGTAGAGGACTAGATCGACACCTGAGGGTCAAACCTGTTCCTCCCCAAGACCGACCAAAGGAAGTAACCCATGTCGTTCCAGACCCCGCGAAGCATCGAGGAGATGCTGACCGCCATCCATAAGCGGGAGTACCTCATGCCTGCGATCCAGCGCGAGTTTGTCTGGGATGTGAACCAAATAACAAAGCTTGTTGATAGCCTCATGCGTGGCTATCCGGTTGGCTCGTTCCTGCTGTGGGAAGTCAAGCCCGAGACCGCCCAGTCTTATACGTTTTACGAGTTCCTGACGAACTTTCACGAGCGGGACAACCCCTACGCCGACAAAGCCACAGTCCCGGCGGGCAACGGAACCACAGCTGTCCTCGACGGGCAGCAACGTCTGACCTCGTTGAACATCGCCCTCTACGGGAGCTTTGCCGAGAAGAAGAAGTACGCCTGGTGGAACAGTCCCGACGCGTTCCCCGTCAAGCGGCTCTACCTGAACCTCGTAGATGACCCCGCCGATGAGGAGCTGGGCCTCAAGTACGACCTGCGCTTTCTCACCGATAAAGATGCTGCACGCGAGGAGGGTGGCGAAGACAAGTGGTTCCGCGTTGGAGCGGTCCTCGATCTAGCCAACTCGGGCCCGGCGATCATGAAAGAGCTGGAGCGACGCCACATAGCAAACTCCGGGGCTGCTTTTCAGAGAATGTATGACCTCTACGAGGCGGTTCGCATCCTTAAGCCGATGAACTACTTCCTGGTCACCGACCAGGACCCTGATAAGGTTCTGGAAATCTTCGTGCGGGTCAACAGCGGTGGTACGACGCTGTCATACTCGGACCTTCTACTGTCGATGGCCACCAACCAGTGGAGGGATCTCGACGCCCGCGAAGAGGTCCGCTCCCTCGTAAGCGACCTCAACAGCAATGCCGGGCGACAGTTCGCGTTCTCAAAGGACGTCGTCCTCAAGACAGCACTGACCATCGCTGATGTTGACGTCCGCTTCAAAGTCTCAAACTTCACCCATGCAAACATGGCGAAGGTCGAGACTTCCTGGCCGCAGATCAAGAGCGCACTGCTGCGGGCTGCAACCCTCCTCCAGCAGTTCGGTTACAGCGAAGGCAATCTGACTGCCAGTAGCGTCATCGTTCCAATCGCGCACTACCTTCACCTTCGAGGCGCTGGAGACTCCTACCTCGATTCCAGCGCCGACGCGGCCGACCGCCTGGTTCTCCAGCGTTGGATCAACCGCTCGTTGATAAAGCGCGGCATATGGGGATCCGGGCTCGACACCCTCCTCACTCGTATTCGCGATGTACTCCGTGCCAACACAACCTCAGGGTTTCCGGTCTTGGCCGTCGAGGCGGCTATGACGGCGGTCGGTAAGAGCCTGACCTTTGAAGCAGCAGAGATCGACGAGCTGCTTAACCTCAAGTACGCAGGGCAGCGCACCTTCTCCGTACTATCGGTGCTCTACCCTGGGTTGGATCTGGGTAAAAAGTTCCACGAGGATCACATCTTCCCCAAGTCCCGCTTCACTAAGAAAAAGCTCATCGATGCCGGAATTGCCGAGGACAAGGTCAACGAGTACCTCGCCGCCGTCAACCTCTTGCCCAACCTCCAGCTGCTCGCAGGCACTGTCAACAGCGAGAAACAGGCGGCTCTTCCGTCCGACTGGATCGCGAATGCCTTCCCGAACCAAGAGAAGCGATCGACCTATCTGGCGGAGAACGATCTAGACGGACTAGCCCTCGATCTTGCGGACTTCACGACGTTCTTCGAGGAGCGGAAGCTCAGGATCAGGAATCGTTTCGTCAAGATACTCGGGGCATCTCCTGTCACTGACGAAAGCGAAGGCTAAAGCCCAGCCGCTACCGTCAAAGCGCCTGCCCAAGGCGCCGTCCACTCACGCCGCACGTATGGGCACTGTGGTCGGTTTCTCCCATGACGAACCTGACTCTGCGTCATCCGATGATTCGGAGCCTGCGGGGGAGCTGGGTGTCTTTTGCGGAGCCTACCCCGGAGCCGAGTGCCCGTCCCTTCGCGAGTTTTGCGTTGGCAGGTGCCGGGTGCGGAACGGATACACCGGCCCTGTCCATGGGGCTCCCAATGAGTTGCGTGTAATCCTTCCCTGCTTCACGAAACCAATGGGGCGTGGCTCCCAGCAATGATGCGTTGTCGATGACTGCCTTCGCGTCGAATGTCTCGGTCCAGGGCTCGAACTTCTGTTCGTCAAGGAGCCCTCGGGGGATCCATTTGGCCGCGCCTTTTCCGTTGCCGACGGCGAAATCTGCTTCGAGGCGGAAGAAATTTTCGCTCAGTTCGTGGCGTGAGGGGAAGTAGTCGTCCCATGACGCGACACCTATGCGGGCGGTGGGTGAGTCGCTGCCCGTTCCGGGAAAATCGCGGAGGACTTCCGCGATGGCGTTGCGGATCGCAGTGAGAGGATTCTTCCCGTCTTTCCGGTCGGGGTGCGGAGCCGCGATGAAAACTAAGACCAGGCCCGACGTTTCGAGGGGGTGCGCCGCTAAAGCCTGGGCCCATCGGCGGACCTTGCTTTCCAGGCCGCGTGACGCGGTTGCTGTGATCTCGTAGGCGATGCGGAGGCCGTCCTTGCGAACGATCACGCCGTCTGCCCTTCGGTTGTCCGGCTTCTTCACGGTCTTGCCGAGTCCGCTGCCGAGAAGCAGGTCTACGGAGGCGAAGGTTTCGCCCATGACGGTTCCGATGGGAAGGTACTCTGACGCGCGGAGGGCCAGTTCTGCGGCAAGCACATTATGCCTGTCGTATTGTCCTCCCGAGGACCAGTGCTGGCCGCCGGTCACAGTCAGCGACTCGGGCCCGGTCAGTGTTGGCTCGATAAGCCGCTTGAAGACGTCCGTGGCCGCAGGACGGTAAAGGATGTTCCTGCCCGGTGTGATGCCGCTGTATCGCCGGGGAACGGGAAACCATCCGAAATCGATGAGGTCGCTGGCGAAGGAAGCGGCCAGGGGGGCGGACCGGTGATCAAGAAATGTCCGGCATCCCGCGAACGCGGCGAGTTGTTCTGCCGTGACGGTTCGGTAGGCGTGAATGACGGACCATGCGTTCTGGCGCTTCACCCGGCCCCGATTTGTGGTCAGAAGGGGAAGATATTCATCCTGTTCCATGAGGAGGCGCGGCGGGACGCCCGGTGCGCCTCCGTGGTCACGGTAGTACCTCTCGGCGTACGCGGTAGTCCAGTTTGCCTGACTGCCTGGCACCCAGAGTTCGTCCCAGTAGGGGTCGACGCGCTGGGCGGTGCTGACGCCGTCCAGGGTACAGGCGGAGGGCAGCATCGCTGCGTGGATGCTCTCAGGCGTCTTCCGGCGCGGGTGCTGAGCGCTCACTGGGAACACCTGCCGGCACTACCGGAGGAGGTCCCGGACGGAGCGACATCCTGGGCGCCTCTTCTTGTTCTTTCCAGAACGATGCCGACGCCCGCAAACGCAGTAGTCTCTTGGACTTGCGATCCACGGTACGTCCGGGGGAATCTCTTCACTGATGGCGGCATGGGCCGCGATAGTTTGCTCATACCAAGGAACATGCGTAGACGCAGGAACAATTGCTGCCCACCAGCAAACTTCACCAATTTGCGGCTCTGATTCTGCCAGAAGCGCGGCTGTAAATTGCCGCAAATCCCCCAAACGAGACCCAGAACGAGACTGCCGTTTCCCTAACTTCCGCGTGCTGCATGGCAAGACGTCCGCGCCGGATGGGTTGTTGCGTTGTTCACGACGACAGGGAAGGACATTGCTGGGGCGCGAGTCGGGGCGGCCGGCCCTGGTCCGCGCACGGTGCGACGGGGGTGGGAGCCAGTCTGAAAGGACATCTCCAGCACGGTTTTCGATACTGGAGAGGCAGCGAGATTCCGCTGACCATCGATGGACGGCGCAGGCGCCAGCGGCGCCCGCCGGGTCGCTTGTGGCGAGGACGGTCAGGTGGCTTGTATGGCCCGGGCAGTTTGATGGGTTGGATGTTCGATCTGGTATCGGTCAGCCATTACCGGCGAGACTCGTCAGAGGCGAGCCTCTTTTATATAGCGCATGCACCGTGACCTGTCCCGTGTCTGCGGCTATCGGCTATCGCCGGCCGCGCCGGTCGACTATCACCGGCGAGGTCCAGCTGGTCACGGCGTTTATCACCCTCTTGTCTCCTTCCGAAGCTTGTTGGTGCCGTCTGGGTCCAACGCGATGAGGGTTTTCCTCATTTGCCTACACATACTCATCACCAGACCTACGGAACGGAGATCGCGACATGGGGAATCAATACCGCTATGAACGAGAGGCGATAGCCCGGTCCACCTACGCATTGTGCAGGGCTCCTTACAATTTGCTGATGGACCAGCTGGAGGATTTGGAAGACCTGTTGTTTCTCGCGGCCGTGGCGATGCGGCTTGAGGACACAGCGACTCACGGTGTCATGTGGACTTGGGAGCACCAAGACCTCATCCTGAGCGATCGGAACGACGGGTACAGCTTTTCGGAGACGGTAGGCCGGGCAATCAACCTCATAACGGCCACGACGTGGGTGAACGATTTCCTTTCAGCTGTATCCCCGGGAGACCAGAACCCAAAGGAGACAATGGGCGACTACGCAGATCCTCTGGAGGAGCTGTCCATGGGACCAGAACGGCCACCCGTCGATTTTGCTGTTCAGGCCTTCCTCATGACTCCGGTGGCAGACCGCGCCGCGATGCTCTGGGCCCTGACTAAGCGGAGCACCCCGCGGTGTTGAGGAAACGGATCGAACTAAGCTACGGAAATACCTCGAAACGAACGATAAGGAAACATATCATTCGTATCAAAACCAGCGATATGGACGGTCGATCCGGCGGCGCGTGGGGTTGCTTCACGAGGTGTGCAGCGTGACGGATCTTCGCGCGTCATCGGGCGTCCTGACCGCTGTCCAGTGGGCGGACATCGGTGCTGCGGTCCGGGCAGCCCGTTCCCCGAACACGCAGCGGGCGTACGCGTCAGCGTGGCGGCATTGGGCGTCGTGGTGCGAGCTTCATGGATTCTGTCCGCTTCCGGCTGACCCGCAAACTGTGGCGGCTTACCTGACGGATCGCGCCAAAGAAGGGCGGTCGGTATCGACCCTCGACGCGGCCCGTGCCGCCATCAGAAGCGTACATAGGGACTCGGCTCTGGAGGACCCAACCGCCAATCCCGGAGTGGAACTTGTCCTGAAAGGATTGAAGCGGCAGCGGGGCTCTGAGCCCGTCACGCAGGCGCACCCTGTGACAACCGGCGAGCTGAGGCGGATCCTTGACTACATAGATAGGCAGTCTTTGCGCGGTAAGCGTGACGCGGCTCTGCTGCTGCTTGGATTCGCCGGAGCCTTCCGGCGGTCCGAAGTGGCAGACCTGACGGTCAGGGATCTGGTGTTCAAAGCTGACGGTGTGATCGTCACCCTTCGCCGCAGCAAGGGCGACCAGGAGGGCAAAGGCGTCGTGGTCGGCATTCTGCGTGGACAGGTGAAGGAAAGCGATCCGTTATTCGCCGTGCGGGAGTGGACTGCTGCCAGCGGGATCCAGGGGCGCGCCCCACTTTTCCAGCGCATCGCGTGGTCCGACCGAAGGGTGACAGGCCAGGCACTGACCGGCCAGACCGTCAACCGCGTTTTGAAGGAGCGCGCGGCCGCTGCGGGGCTGGATGATCTGCATCTGACGGGCCACAGCCTGCGGGCTGGACATGCCACGACGGCTGCGGAAAACGGTGTGCCGTCTGAACGGCTGGCCAGGACGACCAGGCACAAGAACCTCGCGACCCTGGCCCGTTATGTTCGGCCAGCAGAAGTCCTGCGGGACTCAAGCAGTGGTTCCCTCGGACTCTGACCCCACTGCGCTTTGAGGGACCGCGGTGGGGGAGAACGCCAGACATTGCGGGTCGGCTGCGGACCGCCGAACCACGGCTGTGGCGATGCGACGTTGGTCAGACCAGTTGCGCATCCCTATCGTCTGCCTTCGGCCGCCCGGTCGAACACTGTTACCCCGGCGAATTCGCGGGCCTACGCCTCCCTCGTAGCTCGCCGGCATTGTTTTCGACTGTTGGACCGTCGGAAGGACAGTTGCTAGGGGAGGGATGTTCTCCAATGCGCCACTGCACGGCACGAGAGAACACGACTGCTCTACTCTTTACTTCTTTCTTGGTCGAATAGTCTAACTGTCTCTCTAACGCCCCAATCAGCGCTGTGCCGGCAGGGATCCGAGCTTCGACCGAAGGCTCCAAAAGAGTTGATACGGTCCAACCCTGTTCGACCGGAAAGTCAGCGCCCGCCCTCATGGCTGTCGGCGCCACCTGAGTGACCGATGCGGTCGACCGGTCACTAGGTCCAACGGACGCCCGGCCAGCCTCCGGGGAAAGAAACTTTCAGACGGCGGTCGATCTATTGTCCGGGGCTGCACCTTGCCTCGACAGCTTCGAGAATTCCGCGCATGGCAAAGCGTGGGGGACGGCGGCGATCACCTCTTCGCTCAGGGGGTGATCCTGTAAGAACGCCCGTCGGCCGTCGGGTCGCATAGGGCTGTTATGAACACGTTCGAAGTACCAACTGCCCAGGGTCCCGGCGAGACGGCGAAGGCGGTCCGGGTAACGCCGGAACCGGCCACCCCCGTCCCGGAGGGCCACAAAGAATCGAGAAGAATCAACGGCACGATGCTTGAGGACGCGGGGCTGCCGCCGTGGAAGCCGGAGCACTACGCCGTCAGCATCACCGGTTCCGGCGCCTACAAGCTCGCCGACTCCGGTGTCGCACCTCTGGTCGCCGCCGCCCGCGGCTACGCCCGCATCGACAAGACCAACTACACCGAAACGGCCCGTCGGATACAGGTCGTTCCCAACTCCGGGCAATCCAAGCGTTTCAAGCGCACGCTCTCCACCCCTGGCAAGGACGGCATGCTCATGCCGTGGTATTCCCTGGCTGGGATGATGAGGGCGGCCCGCGAGGGCGAGAAGCCGGAGCCGCACACCTACCAGGTCCGGCCCGAGTTCCCGGAGAACAACGAGGTCGGCAAGCCGCTGAAGTACGAGTTCGTCGCCAACATCGGCACTCCGCTGGATGTGCACCCGGCCATCCCGACCGACTGGATCGACACGACACCGGTGGTCATGTTTGCCGAGGGCATGCTCAAGGGCGATTCCGCCCTGTCCGCCTACCTGGTCCACCACGGCATCACCTACTCGGAGCTCCGCTCAGAAGGCGTCGAGAACCCCGTGGTCAAGCTGCGTGAACTCCTGGAGCGCATCCCCCAGGACGAGCGGATCCTGATCGTTTCCATCGGCGGGGTCCACAACGCCTCCGGCAACGCCGTTGACTGGCGCGAAATCTCGCTCAAAGGCCGTGTCGGCTGGATCGCCTTCGACGCCGACATTGCCATCAACCCGGCCGTGCACGCCGCCGCGAACAAGCTCTCGTCTCAACTGCTGGAGAAGTCCAAGATGTCCGAGATCCTGTACCTGAACCCCCAGGTGACCACGGGCGATGACGGGTCGACCACAAAGGACGGCGTGGACGACTTCCTGGCCAAGCGGGGCAACTGGGCGGTCCTGGTGAACCAACTCGACGACGTCATGCCCGACGCTCCGGCCAAGAATGACGAAGACAAGCCGGGCAACTGGCGGGTCGGTAAGGGCGGCCAGTTCGTTGAGGAGTGCGTCGCGGTCAATTTCGGCGCCGGCGGAACCATCAGCGAATACCGGTGGGAGCGGCGCGTCGACATCGGCGGCCGCGTCGTGGCCATGGAAGCCCGCCGCCAGCCGACCGACCAGGAGCTGAAGACCGGCATCTTCAACCCGCACGTCGATTTCGAGGACGTCGACGACGCCCGGGTCGAGATCGAAGTCTCCTGGCACCTGAACGGCCGCGACTACACCGCGACCGTGACCGGCCCCGAAACCATCCTCGGCTACAAGCCTGAAGACTGGCACCGCCAGAGGGCCTCCGTGCCGCGTGAGCTGCTGCGGAACCCTGAATGGCCGCCGCGGGGCGAGAAAGGCACCAACTGGCTGAAGGCAATCAAGCGGAACCGCCCAGACGAGACCACCTTCAAGACCCGGTGGATGCAGATGGGGTGGGTCCCCGTCGAAGACGGCGACCCGGTTTTCCTCGTCGGAGACCAGATCATCGGATCCGGAGACTCGCGCGGAACGGCGGTTCCGGGGATCACGGAGAGGATTATTGACTCCGCCCGGAAGTACGGCGTCGGGGACAACCCGGCCGGAGATTACTACGACGAGGCCTTCCGCGAAGAGGTGCGCAAGAACTTCCGGACCATCATGGACATCTACATCCATGCCGAAGCATGGACGGACCGAGCGACGGCGTCCGTTGTCCTGGCCGGCGCCCTGCGCCCGACAATCCCGGTCCGCCCCAAGGCGACTATCTTCGTGTGGGGCCCCAAGGGCAAGGGCAAGTCCTGGACGGCCGAATGCATGATGCGCTTCTGGGCACGCCACCGCGGCGACTGGCACGAGGAGCTCCCCGGCGCGGCCAAGGACACCGCCGCTGCCATGGAAAACGCCGTCGCACGCACCCCCATCTGGGTGATCGATGACCTGGCACCCTCAGCCGTGAAACGTCAGGCAGAGCAGGAAGATGCCAAGCTGGCCGACATCACCCGAGCGATCTTCAACAACGCCACCAAGCTGCGCATGAACGCAGACATGACGTCCAAGAAGGCGAACAAGCCAATGACCCAGCTGATCCTGACGGCGGAGAACGAACTGAGCACCCCGTCGGCCAAGGAACGCCTCGTCCCGCTCTACATCGGGCCCGGAAAGCTCAACAAAGACAAAGCCCCCACCGACGCCTTGAACGAAATCGCCCGCGACCACGGCACCCCCGCCCGCTTCACCGCCCAAGTGATCCACTACATCCGCTACGCCGCGTCGACGCACCCGGGCGGCTGGGCAGCGTATGTGTCCGCCATGGAGCGCGGACGCGATCAGCTCAAGCACCAGATCAGCGGCCTGATGCAGGAAATCGGCGCGGCCTCCGGGTCTCTGGAGCGCACCTCCACCCTCGCTGCCGACGTCATGCTCACTTTCTTTGTCCTGGAGAACCTGGCCCGCGAACTGGACATGGACGATGAGTTCATCGAGCAGTTCGCCGTCGACGGGGACATGACGATGTCTGTCGTCCAGTTGGTTACGAATGCCTATGCAGATAACCAGAATCAGGCCCCGGGCATCTCCCTCCTCAAGGCGTTGTCGGCGCTGCTGTCCTCCGGGCAGGCCCACGTCATCTCCGGCGACGACCCCAATAGGCCCCCAATCGAAGGCACCGACGAGTCGGAGGCCATGACAAACCACCGCCTCGGCTGGGTCGCCGGAGGACTGCCTGGCGCATTGGTTGCCAAGGGCACCTGTATCGGCACCGTGGTGACCGTCAACAAGGAAAAGATCATCCTGTTTAACCCCGACACGGCCTTCGAGGCCGCCAAAAAGGCTTACGACTCGCTCGTCAAGCACGGACAAGGGGCAGGCGCTGCCTGGTCTGGCATCTGGGACGAAGGGCTCGCCGCCAACGTGGCACGGCCGTTCAAGAAGAACACCGGGACGAAGCTGAACGTATATGCGTACCCAAGGCTCAAAATCAGCGGCGTTCCCGTCGCGGTGTCTGTTCTCCTCGACGGCGGGCTTCTGCCGGAAGAACACTATACGTCCGAAAACGAAGGCTAAGGGAAAACAGTCCCGGAGGACCCGCCAGACGGCGGGTCCTCCGGGACCCGGTTCGACGCCGCTCCAACACCCGACGTTAGCGGCACCGCTCGCGCGGGATGACGGCCGATCCACCGCTGGGATGCGGGGTCCCTCCGGCCACATCCTCCGATAAGGTGCGGCGGCCGCCGGCAATGGTTGGAGAGGGCAAAAGCTGCCCGTGGGTGTTATCTTCCAACCCCAACCTCGGCACTGAAAACGGATTCCTCTTTGATTCCGTTCAAGATTCAATCCACCAGGGACTCGTCGGATTGGTCTCCCATCGGTCGGCCTAAGCGCCCGCAACTTGCGCCCCCAAACTTCTTTGCGAAGGGCGGAACGAAGGCCTCCTCGTCCTCAGGTGCGTGTCTGAAGATCAAGATACGACGTCATCGGGGCGAGCGTGGCAGCCGGGCGGGCGGGCGGCGGTAGATTGACGCCATGAGCGAAGAGCAATGGCTGAAGCGTCTAGAGAGGTCCATCACCACCATCCGCGGGTGGGAGCCACGGATGAGCGAGCATGAGCCGGTCGCTCCAGGCAGCTCCCTGGCAAAAGACGACGAAGGACTCATCGGCTACCCCGTCCGTTCGGCCGCTCGATACGGGCTGATCACCGCCGTCGACCATTTAGGGCTCATAGCAGACCTAGCCAAGGATGAACTGACATTGCGCCCCAGCGCCATTTTCACCCCGGCCCGCGCCGCCTTGCTAGGATCCTCCCAGGCAGTCTGGATTCTTACCGGGAGGAGACCGCAGCGGATCGATCGCAGCCTCGCTGTCGCCCTTGACGAACGCATCCAACATCGGACCTTTATTCGAGACCACCTGAACGACGCATACGTCACGGACAATTTCAGTTCCGGATTCGTCCACGACCTGCGCAGAGTCGATGCCGAGCTGACCGACGAAATAAACCGGCTGAACGCTCTGCGCAAGGGCACGGCCTATTCTGGCAAGTTCGACACCACCAGGATGATGCGGGAGGCCGCCGCCCACTTGACCAAAGCCGGCGAAGTCGACGACCAATGGATGCGATTGGCACTGTCCTACGAGTGGCGGATCGCCAGCGCTGCAGCACATGCTCGGTCCTGGCCGATGCAGGTTCGCAAAACGGAGACCGTATCCGCGGGAGGCGGGGACATTCGCCGCATGACCTCCAGCGTAGAGGAGTTCGCCAAGTCAGTCGGAGTCGCCGTGCTCATGACCAGTGAAGCGTGGAGGCTTTGGGACCTACGTCGCGAGATGGCAGATAGCTTTTGTTGGAACTGCTGGTCTGGGTAGTTGGTACTGGGGTTCCGGGAAATTGGTACCGGCCCTTCG
>NZ_JARDJH010000029.1:0-65318 GCF_039907755.1 Pseudarthrobacter sp. CC12
GCCGTCATTAGGTTCGGCATGTCCGGCTGGTGGGTACCGTTCGGGCCGTCCTAGTGGGCTCCGATCAGACTGTCATATTCAGCCGGATCGCCGATATTCCTAAGGAGGCATGAGGCACACCCATGAACAGAGTGAAAAGCCTCGTCAACAGAGGGGAATGGAGTCAAGGAATTCAGCAAACAAGACGCCGAGCGGAGAAAACGCCTCTCACCCCGACCATAGCCAGGATGCGTCAAGTAGAAGCAGAACATCGCCACGGCATTGCTATACGAGCGCAGCGTCTTCAGACTGATCGGCTTCTCACCAGACCCAATTCGGCCAAGAAATCATCACTATCTACCGGACGCCATGGCCACGGAAACTCAGCTGTGAACTCCTGGAACCGTTCCAGCAGCTGCGTGCGCTGCCTGATTGTCTGCGTCGTGAGGCTACGGCCAGCATCTGCGAACGGCAGCCATCCAACATGGCCATAAAAACGGTTCGTCGGCCCTAAACAGCCCAGCATCCGGGGCCACCAGCATTATGGGGACGAAATCCGGGAAGCACAACATTGCAATCCATAACCATGGAAACATGCATTAGATGCAGGAAACCTACAGCGGCGGGGCGATGCAAGGCAAATTCGTGGCTCGGCCAACCGAATGCTGTCGGGCACCACAAAGGTTGTCTGAGCTGCGGAAAGCCGAATTCGTCGCGGGACGGGATGTGGCTTGTCAGGATAGATGGCGAAATTGCCAGTCAGATGGCGAGCTGAGGAGCTTGGCTAGCAGGGAAATCGCACTGTCCCTTGCTGGCAACGGTGCAGGCGAACGGACCGAAGTATGCGCCCGTACGAACAGAGCGCCGCCGGCTCGCGTTGCCATCGGAGTTGGCGAAAGGCTCGGCTTCAGGGTCGTTCGGGCTTGGTCTCCGGCGCCTATGCCAAGCGACGACCCGATCCAGAGCTGACAATGTGCAAGTTTTCGGGCGATCTCACCAGCGCTCCGCCAACTCGCTGCAAGGATTCGCCAGATCGTTTGGCAATTCGCCAACAAGGCTGGCAAGCCACGCGGGAGTTTCCGCATCCACCGCTCCTCCCACCGTTCAAACGCCGATAATGGCGATTCCGTCAACCTACTCGCGGAGGTATTGGCGGAGTCCCGGGATTGCGAAGTCCACTTTGCCGTAGCCGGCGGACTCGATCAGGCCCGCAGAGATGAGCCTGTTCCGGTATTTGGAAATGACGTTGGGCTTGGCTTTGAGGATGGCGCCGATCTGGCCGGCGGCAGAGGGTCCGTCTTGGGCGGCCATGGCGTCGAGGAACTCGCGGTCTCTGTCCGAGATGTCCGACAGTGCTGACTCGACGACTACTAAGGTGTTCCGTCGTTGGGCGGCAGCGATTCCACGCTGAACGTTGGTCTGGTCCAGTTTCCATCCTGCCTTGTCGGCTTCGAGCCAGAGGTAGTAGCCCACCAGTTGGATCAGGAAGGGATACCCCTCCGTGGCTTCGGCGGCCTTTTGGATGAGGTCGGGGGAGATGCTGATGCCTCCCTGGTTGAAGAGCTCGCTGTACGATGCGGTGACTTCGGCGATGGCTGCTTCGTGGAGATTGATCCTGTCGGCCCGCCGAAGGAAGGTGGCCACTCCTTCGTTAAGGAGGTCGGACACGGCTGATGGCAAGCCGGCGAAAATCAGGCCGATCGGCAGCCCGTCGCGGATGAAGTGCTGGACGTCGGCAGCCAGTTGGGCAATTTCTGTCCTGTCGACGGCATGGATCTCGTCGATGGTGATGATCAGTCCTGTGCCTTGGGCGTCCAGCAGGCGCAGCAGTTCGTTCCCGGTCCGGCGCCAGTCCACGGACCGTTCCGGAGGGAGCTGGGTTGTCAGTCCGAACCCGGCTGCGGAGAAGGCGGTGATCTTCCGGGACGGAGGCCCGTCCCCGAGTTCGTCAAGGAGGCGGAGCATGTCGTCGCCAACTCCGGCGAGGAAACCTGGGGTGGCTGTCCGGGAGATCACGGCCCACCCCTGATTTCGGGCGATACCTTCGGCTTCGCTCAACATGACCGTCTTGCCGATGCCTCTGGAGCCAGTGATGATGGTCAAGAGCCCAGGGGCTCCGGAACCCTGCTGCAGGCCATACTCGAACTCGTCGAGCAGCCCGGCCCGCCCGACCAGCTCGGGAGGCGTAGCTCCGGCCGTCGGCTTGAAGGGATTCTGCACCGCACCCTCCTCGGGTGAAACTGGGTGAAACTGGTGAAAGTGGTGAAACTCCTGCCACGATAACCAGCCTCTCGACCAGAAGCAAGACGGTCCAGGGGAGGCGGTAGTATCGGGGCCATTCAGGTCGTCCCACCGGCCGGGGAACCTGCCATCGGTTGCCCACTCCCAACCGCTCCATGCCTGAGGGGCGCACGGATTGGCGGCTGCTGGCCGCCAAGTCATGCATCAATCGCTCTGGCCCTACGTCCTCCGGTTTTCATCCCGGCACCGCCGCTCCGTGTGTGGCGTCAGAATAGTGCGAAATTCCGTTTTATTGACGGTGGCTCATGATGTTCTTAGATCCCACCCTGACAGTCGGAAGGGAAGGAAACGGGGTGGGGTAGTTCGAGAAGAGTCAAATAGTCCAAAGAATCTGGACTTGATGACGTCCCGTTTGGGGCAGGGGGTGGAGATGTCACATGTCGTGGCTGGACGGGCCCCTGAGAACAAGCAGGAACTCCGCCCACAGGCCTAACCCCTCCCTGCTCAGGCGGTTTTGACATCAGGTTGGGGTGTGATCCACTCCTACACGAAAAGGGGATTGGCTTCGGCTGAGCACTCGCTTCCCCATGGCCGATACACGCCACTGAGAAATCGAAATGGGCACAGAGTGTGCCTACGTCGGTGTCTCCGACAGCGTTTGTCCTGGGTTGTTCGAATGGAATCAGGGGTCCATGTGGGTGCCGACGGCACTAATGGGAGCGTGACCGGGAGCTCAGCGCTGCTGGACTTGCGTTAAGCAGAGCGTGGGAGCGTTTCCCACTTGTATTCGATCCAGACGGTGTAGCCCTGGGCTCGCTCATAGAGGGCCCGGCTTTCCCCTCCATTGGCGGCGATCCATAGGATTCCGTCGTCGGCAGTCACCGCCTCTACAACACCGGAACGGACGACACGCTCTCCCAGCCTGACTTGGACGTATTCTCCTACCACCTGATACCAGTCGTACTGAAGGTACAGTTTGTCTTTCACCGGCTCTCTTCCTTCCTTTCCCGGCATATCGAAGCCGCAAGCTGCTACCAGATTCACTCTTGCCGGCCTCGAAGTTTCGTGAGGTGCTGTTGTTTACGCTCGCGACCGCTCATACCGGCTGGGCATGGGCAACTTGCGCTGGAAAGCAAGCCAGAGCGGTCGAGTAGGCGGCTTTGAGGGCGTCACGTACGGGAAGCTTCCGGTGCTCGTTGGAAAGAATTTCCACACCCCAAGGACCCTCGTAACCGAGCTCCTGCAGTGTACGAATGAAGCCGGTCACGTCCTGGTCGCCCTCGCCACACAGCCGCCTGTTATCACGGGTATCTTCAAAAAGCGTTCCCCTGATCTCGTCATCGGCGTCGTTGAGCTCAACTCCGAAAATCTGGTCCGCGGTCACGCTGGCAGCAACCTCCTCCAGAGTCGTCCCGGCCCTGTAAACATGCCAGTAGTCAACAACCAGCCCACACTCAGGCATGCCCACTAACCGCATCAGGTCGGCAGCTGCAGGTATGGACGAAACAGCGGTGAAAGGAATGGGCTCGAGCGCGATCCGGGTGCCTCGTGCTTTTGCTTCCGCAGTCAGCCGCCTGAGTGGATCAACGAACACGCTCAGGTCCGCTGCCGGCTCCCCGAAAGCTGTGCCGACTTTAATGAAACGGGCCCCGAGTGTCTCGGCAGCATCAAGGAGCAAATCAAACCTTGGCCGCCAGTTGTAAAGAAGTTCCTCGTCCCACCAGTCACTGAGAAGTTCCACCTCGATGTACCGGAACCCTGCTTCATCGATAAGTTTGCGGAGCGCACGAAAACCCATGGTCGCCTTTGCTTCGACCAGGTCGTCGTACACGAGACCGAACCCGGCCCATCCTGTCGATGCCAGGGCCTCAAGCCGGTCGGCGATCGGAACAGGACTTGTTTCAGGTTTCCGCATGGGAGCAGCATCCCCTGCGCTGGTCCAGCAGGAAGCCACGAGCTCTGGGACAGAGGCGTCGTTCATCGTTCTCCTTTGAAGCAAATGTGGGGGGAGGGGGAGGCGCGAATGTGCGCTAAATCATGTAACCACAGATCGTTGGAACGGTCCATTGACAATTTTTTCTGCCCGACATACTGTTGGACCGTTCCACTTTGCGAGGTGGATCACACAACATCCGTTCACATCGAACCTACGGCTTCTATTCCCGCCATGCTGCGGCATCGTGCAGGAGTGCTAAGAGCAGCCGAAAGCACGAATCAAAGGAGATTTACGTGACGAAGTTCAGTTGGCGCCGGGGCCTTTCAGTCCTGGCCGTCGTCCCGTTGCTGGCATTGGGGGCATGCTCCAGCAACGGTGGTAAGGCCGAGACTTCGGGCGGGGGAGCAGCTGCGGCTGGTCAGGTCGCAAACACGCCCCACCTGAAAATTGCAATGATCACCCACGCGGAGGCGGGCGACACGTTCTGGGACATCGTCCGCAAGGGCGCCGAGGAAGCGGCGGCCAAGGACAACGTTGAGATCCTCTACACCAACGACTCCGACGCTGGCCGCCAGGCACAGCTTGTGCAGCAGGCCATCGACCAGAAGGTCGACGGCATTGCGGTCACCATCGCCAATCCAGGCGCCATGAAGGACGTAATGAAGAAGGCTGCTGACGCGGGCATCCCGTTGGTCAGCTTCAACGCCGGTGGGGACGTTTCCAAGCAGCTCGGAGCATTTACCCACTTTGGCTCCAACGAGACGCTGGCTGGCGAAGCTGTTGGTGCCAAGCTTGCCGCCGACGGTTACAAGCACCCCATCTGCGTCATCATGGCCCAGGGACAGGTCCAGCTCGAACAGCGCTGCGCCGGCGTCAAGGAAAAGGAACCTGCCACGGAGATTCTCTACGTGGACGGCAAGGACATGACCGCCGTGCAGTCCACGGCAACGGCCAAGCTGCAGGCCTCCAAGGACGCTGACGTCATCATCGGCCTCGGCGCCCCGTACACCGTCACCATCCTCAAGGCGGTAGCTGACGCCAACAGCTCGATCAAGGTCGCGAGCTTTGACCTCAACCCGGCTCTGGCCCAGGCAATCAACGACGACAAGGTTCTCTTCACCGTGGACCAGCAGCCCTACCTGCAGGGTTACCTCGCAGTAGATGCCGTGTGGCAGAACAAGCGTGGCGGCTTCAAGGTCGGCGGCGGCCAGGCCGTCCTGACCGGCCCGACCATCGTCGACAAGTCCACCATCGCTGACGTCCTGAAGAACGTCCAGCAGGGCATCCGCTAACCGAAGAGTTCGGGCTGCGCGACGCGCAGGCGTCGCGCAGCCCCGATCATCAAGGAGTTCATACCTCATGGCTACTACAACTGCCCCGGCATCGGCGCCGGTTATTGATGAGCGGATCGGACGCCGGAGCCCCCTCCAAAAGCTCCTGACCCGCCCCGAGGTCGGTGCCCTGGTGGGCGCGATCGTGCTGTTTGTATTCTTCTCTGTTGTCGCCCCCACGTTCCTGCAGCCCAACTCGTTCGCGACGGTGCTGTACGGTTCCTCGACCATCGGCATCATGGCCGTCGGTGTTTCACTGCTGATGATCGGCGGCGAGTTTGACCTCTCGGCCGGCGTGGCAGTGATCTCCTCGGCCCTCACAGCTTCCCTGTTTTCCTGGTTCTTCTCCACAAACATCTGGGTCGGCGTCCTTCTTGCCCTCCTTACCTCGCTCGCCATCGGCTTCGTCAACGGGTGGATCCTGGTTCGGACCAAGCTGCCGAGCTTTATCGTGACCCTCGCGACGTTCCTCATGCTCACCGGCCTGAACCTCGCCCTCACCCGCCTCATCGGTGGTTCCGTGTCCTCCCCGTCAATCGCAACCATGGACGGTTTCACCGCCGCGAAGGCAGTCTTCGCATCATCGGTGACCATCGCCGGGGTCGAAGTAAAAATCACCGTCTTTTACTGGATCGTCCTTGTGCTCATCGCCTCCTGGATCCTCCTGCGCACCCGGGTCGGCAACTGGATCTTCTCCGCAGGCGGCGACGCAAACGCCGCCCGCGCCGTCGGCGTCCCCGTCACCAAGACCAAGATCGGCCTCTTCATGGGCGTTGGATTCTGCGGCTGGATCCTGGGCATGCACAACCTGTTCGCATTCGACGCCGTTCAGTCCGGCGAAGGCGTGGGCAACGAATTCCTCTACATCATCGCTGCCGTTATCGGCGGCTGCCTCCTCACCGGCGGCTACGGGTCTGCCATCGGCGGTGCCATCGGCGCCTTCATCTTCGGCATGGCCAACAAGGGCATCGTCTACGCACAGTGGAACCCGGACTGGTTCAAGTTCTTCCTCGGCCTCATGCTGCTCCTGGCCACGATCGTGAACCTCATCGTCAAGCGCCGAGCAGAAAGCAGATAGAGGGCCGGAACAATGAATGCACAACAGATTGACCAGCAGCAGCTCCTGAAGGATGAAAAGGACCCGCTGACGCACACTCCCGTGCACCTGCTCTCGCTGGACGGCATCGGCAAGCACTACGGCAATGTCGTCGCCTTGCGGGATGTGACCATGGCGGTCGATAACGGCCGCGTCACCTGTGTCCTCGGGGACAACGGCGCGGGTAAGTCCACCCTGATCAAGATCATCGCCGGCCTGCACCAGCACGACCAGGGCACCCTGAAGGTTCAGGGCGCGGAGCGGAAGTTCTCGTCCCCGCGTGATGCTCTCGATGCCGGTATCGCCACCGTGTATCAGGACCTTGCAGTGGTGTCCCTGATGCCTATCTGGCGCAACTTCTTCCTCGGCTCCGAACTCACCGTCGGGTTCAGCCCCTTCAAGCGCCTCGACGTGGCAAAGATGAAGGAGATCACCAAGAAGGAACTCGCCGACATGGGCATCGACCTGCGGGACGTCGAACAGCCCATTGGCCAGCTCTCCGGTGGTGAACGTCAATGTGTGGCCATTGCCCGCGCCGTCTACTTCGGCGCCAAAGTCCTCATCCTGGACGAACCCACCGCCGCCCTGGGCGTGAAGCAGTCCGGCGTCGTGCTGCGCTACATCCTGCAGGCCCGCGACCGGGGGCTGGGAGTCATTTTCATCACCCACAACCCCCACCACGCGTACCCGGTAGGTGACCGCTTCCTGCTGCTCAAACGCGGCAAGTCCATCGGCTACTACAACAAAAAAGACATCACCCTTGATGAGCTGACGGCGCAGATGGCCGGCGGAGCCGAACTTGCTGAACTGGCCCACGAACTCGAACAGCTCGGTGGCCACGGCGACATCGTCAGGGAAGTCCAGGCCGAAGTCGCCGACGTGGCACAGGACGGCCACAGCCTGCGCCGGCCCCGCTAGGGCGCCACACCGAGCCCGCCCCGCGCATACAGATAAGACCGAATAAATCCGGGAAGCGACCGCCATTCCCCAAGGGAAAAGCGAACCGCTTCTCAACCCAGATGGAGCAACCAATGGAAATGTTAGTAGCCGGAAATTGGCGAGGTGCCGCAGACGGCCGGGTCGAGGAAGTCCGCTCGCCATTTGATGGCCGGGTCATCGACACCGTACCGGTGGCGACCGTAGAGGATGCCCAGGCTGCCCTGGACCGCGCGGAAATCGGTGCCCACCTGCAGCGAGTCACCCCCGCACACGCAAGGGTGGACATTCTCTTGCGGGCTGCTGCATTGGCCGACGAACGCGCAGAAGACATCGCACAGACGATCAGCGCCGAAACCGGGAAGCCCATCACGGAAGCGCGGGGCGAGGCCGGCCGGTCCGGCAACATCATCCGGCTGGCCGCATACGAAGGCAGCCAACTGTACGGGTCCACCCTTCCCCTGGACGCCAACGCAGGGACCGGCCTGGACAAGATCGGCTTCACCCTCCGCCAGCCGGTCGGCATCGTCGTGGCGATCACACCCTTCAACTACCCGGCACTGCTGGTACTGCACAAGATCGCACCGGCACTGGCAGCCGGCAACTCAGTCGTCCTGAAGCCGGCACGCTCAACCCCGCTGACGGCTCTGAAACTCGCCCAGTGCTTCGTCGACGCAGGCCTGGCACCCGAAGCCCTCTCCGTCCTGACCGGGCCGGGCAGCAGCCTCGGCGACGTGCTTGTCACCGACCCCCGCGTCCGCAAGGTCTCCTTCACCGGATCCACCGCCACCGGGACACGGATCAGCTCCATCGCCGGGGTCAAGAAGCTCTCCCTGGAGCTTGGCGCTTCCTGCCCCGTGATCATCCTGCCCGACGCCGACCTCGAGCTGGCCGCTTCGGCCGTGGCCGCAGGCGGATACATCAACGCCGGACAGGTCTGCATCTCCGTGCAGCGGGTCATCGTTGACAAACGGGTTGAAACGGACTTCCTGGATGCGCTCGTCCCCAAGGTCGAAGCCATCGCAATGGGCAACCCCAAGGAAGAAGACACACGCCTCGGCTCGCTGATCTCAGAAGCAGAGGCCACACGCGTCCAGGCATCAATCACCGAAGCCCGCCACGCAGGAGCCAAGGTTCTCACCGGTGGTGAGCGTGAGGGAGCAGTCGTGACTCCTGCCGTCGTTGCAGGTGTGGACCCCCGCTCAAACCTGAGCCGCAACGAGCTGTTCGGACCCGCCGTCGCAGTTTCCTCCGCCCAGGACATCGAATCTGCCATCGCCCTGGCCAACGACAACGACTACGGCCTCGGCGCAGGCATCTTCACCAACGATGTCGCCGGAACGGTCCAGGCCATGCGCCAGATCGACGCGGGCAACATCCACATCAACTGGTCCCCGCTCTGGCGCGCCGACCTGATGCCGTACGGCGGGCTCAAGGGCAGCGGAATCGGCAAAGAAGGCGTCCGATCCGCTGTCCAGGAAATGACCGAAGAAAAAACGGTAGTTCTCCACGGGCGTCCCTGGTAGACCACTCACTCTGGAAATAAGGCAATGACTAACACCGAAACCATCCGACTCACCACGGCCCAGGCCTTGATCAAGTACCTGTCCGTTCAGCACTCCGTCACTGACGGCGTCCGCCGCCGCCTCGTCCCCGCAGCACTGGGAATCTTTGGCCACGGCAACGTCGCCGGACTCAGCCAGGCCTTCGACGAGATGTCCGAGGACATGCCCTTCATCCAAGGCCGCCACGAGCAGTACATGGCCCACATCTCCACCGCATACGGCAAGGCAACCCGCCGCCAGTCGGTCCTGGCCGTCACCGCATCCATCGGCCCTGGAGCACTGAACCTCGTCACCGCCGCAGGGCTGGCAACGGTAAACCGACTGCCGCTGCTGCTGCTGCCCGGTGACACCTACGCCACCCGCCATCAGGGACCGGTCCTGCAGCAGCTGGAACACCCCACCGAAGCTGACGCCACGGTCAATGACGCATTCCGCCCGGTCTCCCGGTTCTTTGACCGGATCACCCGGCCCGAGCAGTTGCTGACCGCCCTGCCGCAGGCCATGCGGGTGCTGACCAGCCCCACCGACACCGGCGCAGTCGTCATCTCCCTGCCCCAGGACGTCCAGTCCCACGCCTACGACTTCCCGGCCGCGTTTTTTGAGCCCCGGGACTGGAAGATCCGACGGCCCCTGCCGGACCCTGCAGAGGTTGAAGAAGTCGCCGCACTCATCCGCGCAGCAAAGCAGCCGGTCATCATTGCAGGTGGCGGCATCCATTACTCCGACGCCCACGCCGCCCTCGAAGGGCTCGCCGGCCAGGCCGGCATCCCTGTTGTCGAAACCTTCGGCGGCAAGGGCGCCGTTACCAAGGACGAGTGGTGGCAGGTCGGAGGCGTCGGGCTCGAAGGAAACTTCGCTTCTAACACCCTGGTCAAGCAGGCCGACCTGGTCATCAGTGTCGGCACCCGCCTGACCGACTTCGCCACCGGCTCACAGTCCATCTTCGAAAACCCGGACGTCCGCTTCGCTTCACTGAACATCGTCGACGCGGACACCCGCAAGCAGGGCGCCACAGGCATCCTGGCCGACGCCCGCCTCGGCCTCGAAGCCCTGGCACAGTCGCTGGAAGGACACACCACCAGCGAAGCCTGGCAGGAGACCGTCCACGCCGAAAAGGCCAAATGGGCGCCCATCCGGGAGCAGTGGCTCGATGCTGATACTGCCTACAACCCGGAAGAGCACCCGCACGCCCCGGTCACCGAGGCCGTTCTCACCCAGCCCCAGCTGATCGGCCTCATGCAGGAACACGCCCGCTCTGGCGACACGATCATCGCCGCAGCAGGAGGACCCCCCGGCGACCTGCAGAAGGTATGGGACGCGACCGGGAACCGCAACTGCCACCTGGAATTCGGTTTCTCCTGCATGGGATACGAAATCGCCGCCGGTATGGGCGTACGCCTGGCCGAAGGAAACAACGACAACCGCGTCGTGACCTTCATCGGCGACGGAACATTCCTGATGGCGCCCACGGAGATCCTCACGGCAGCCCAGGAAGGCCTGAACGTCACCGTCATTGTTTCCGAAAACCACGGTTACCAGGTCATCCACCGCCTCCAGATGAACCGCGTGGGACAGGAGTTCGGTAACGAATTCCGCTACCGCACCACTCCCGGCAGTGTCGCAGCCGTGGATTCGCCCAAGGCCCGCCTTGAGGGCGACTACCTCAAAGTCGACCTGCGCCAGATCGCCGAAGGCCTCGGCGCCCTGGCCATCAGGGCAACGACAGCCGCCGAAGTCCGCGAAGCACTCACTTCGACCCGCGACACCGAAGGTCCGGTCGTGATCGTGGTCCCGACGGTTCCCCACGTTGACCTGCCCGGCGGTGACGTCTGGTGGGACGTGGCCCCTGCCGAAGTCTCCGGGCAGGAATGGGTACAGAACCTGCGCGCGGACTACGAGCAGGCCCGGGAACGCCAGCGGTGGTTCGGATGAGCAGGAGTCCCTTGGACGCCGGCGCCCTCCGCCGCCGCCTGGCCGCCGGAGAAGTAACCGTCGGCACCTTCGTTGGCCTGTCATCAGCCACCGCCGCTGAAGTCTGCGCGGCATCGGGTGCAGACTGGGTCCTGATCGACCTGGAACACGGCTCAGGGGGGGAGGATGCCGTCCGCGATGGCGTCCTCGCCGCGGGAAGCTACGGCGTCCCCACGGTCGTTCGCGTCGAGTCGGCGGACCGGATCCGCATCGGCCGGGTTCTGGACCTGGGCGCCGCGGGCATCATGGTGCCGCGCCTGGACACTGTTGAACAGGCCAAAACATCCGTTCGGCACATGCTTTACCCGCCACACGGCGACCGCGGGGTCGCGACCTACAACCGCGCGTGCCGCTGGGGCATGGACCGCCGTCCGCTCACCGAGACCGCCCAGGAAACCCTCGGGGTCATCCAGATCGAGACCCTCGATGCACTGAATGCGGTGGAGGACATTGCGGCGCAGGACGGAGTGGATGTCCTCTTCGTCGGCCCGCTGGACCTTTCCTACGCACTGGGTGTGCCGCTGCAACTCGATAGCGTTGTGTTCCAGGAAGCCCTCGCCCGTGTTGTCGCTGCTGCGACCGAACATAAAAAAGCGGCAGGCATCCTGGCAGTAGACGGCATGGGCGCGGCAAAGTACGTCCGCCAGGGCTTCCGCTTCGTTGCCGTCGGATCTGACTCGACGATCATGG
This sequence comes from Pseudarthrobacter sp. CC12, assembly GCF_039907755.1. Taxonomy (NCBI): domain Bacteria; kingdom Bacillati; phylum Actinomycetota; class Actinomycetes; order Micrococcales; family Micrococcaceae; genus Pseudarthrobacter; species Pseudarthrobacter sp. CC12. The sequence continues at coordinate 11,746 of NZ_JARDJH010000029.1, forward strand.
CAGCTGCTCTCCGCGACGCCTTCGACACCGCCCGCAACTGACCACCACCAAAAGAAAGAAAATTACCGTGAGCACTGAATCTCGCACCGTCGGCGTCGGCCTCATCAGCGTCGGCTGGATGGGAAAGCTGCACTCCCGCGCCTACCAGTCCGTTCCCTACGTCTACCCGGAGCTGGGCATCACGACCAAGCTGGTCATCGCCGCCGATACCGAACCCAGTCGGGTCAAGTTCGCACAGGAGGTCCTCGGGTACGCCGAAGGTACGACCGATTACAACGACGTCCTCAACCACCCGGACGTCGATGTCGTGTCGATCTGTGCGCCGAACTTCCTGCACGCCGAAATCGGAATCGCGGCCGCTAAGGCCGGGAAGCACTTCTGGATCGAAAAGCCGGTCGGACGCGGTTACGAAGAAACAGCTGCCGTGCAGGAAGCGGCCGTTGATGCCGGAGTCGTCACCTCGATCGGTTACAACTATCGGCATGCACCGGCCGTTGAGCACGCACGTGAACTGGTCGCCGCGGGGCGCCTGGGCCGGATCACCAACGTCCGCGCCGTGTTTTTCTCCGGCTACGCCTCCGAGCCCAACGGTGCGCTGTCATGGCGCTTCGACCGCAAACTCGCCGGCACGGGTGTCCTTGCGGATTTGTTCAGCCACGCAACGGACCTGTGCCAGTATGTAGTTGGACCGATCGCCGAGGTCACCGCGTTGACCAGCACGGTCTACACGCAGCGGCCCAAGTTGGCGATGGGCTCGGCCACACACTTTGCAGTGATCGAAAACGGGGAAATGGGAGAGGTTGAGAATGAGGACTATGCCGCAGCGCTGGTCCGTTTCGGCCCCTCCGCCCGCGGTGCAGGCGCTGTCGGCACCATCGAATCCTCCCGCGTCGCTGTTGGTCCTGAGTGCGGTTACCAGATCGAGGTCTATGGCACCGAAGGTTCCCTCAAGTGGGACTTCGAACGCATGAACGAGCTCAAGGTATGCCTGGGGCGCAGCAATGACGAACAGGGTTACACGACCGTCAACGCCAGCCCCCGCTATGGCGACTACGCGCACTTCCAGCCGGGCCCCGGAAACAGCATGGGTTTTGACGACCTCAAGGTGATCGAGGCCAAGAAGTTCCTGGTTGCCGTTACCGGTGGCGTCCAGGAGAACTCGAACATCCACGACGCGGCCAGCGCGGCAGCGATTGTCAGCGCTGCCGAAGCATCCGCACAGTCCGGGCAGTGGCAGAAACTCGAAGACATCACCGGTACTACCGCGGCACGGGTGTAACCATGACAACCGCACCCGCCAGGCGGCCAACGATCAGGGACGTGGCCGAACGTGCCGGCGTATCTAAGTCCCTGGTCTCACTCGTGCTTCGGGATTCCCCCCGGGTCAGTGCTGAACGCCGTCAGCGGGTGCTGGACGTCGTGGAAGAGATGGGCTTCGAGCTCAACCTCGCCGCGCGTTCACTGGCCACCCGAACCAGCGGAACCATCGGTGTGCTGGTCAGCGACCTGCACAACCCCTGGGCCTTCGATGTCGTCGACGCCGCCCGGCCGGTTCTGGAAGACGCCGGCCACACCGTACTGTTCAGTGCGGTGACGGCGTCGGCCGGCGGCGTTGACCTGTCCATGCTCCAGGCGTTCCGCGACCTGCGGGTCGCGGGACTCCTGGTGATCGGGACCGTCCCGGACAAGCACCCGTTCAGCCGCGTCGTTGCAGGGGAATCCGTCGTGTTCGCCGGCGGCGGCCCGGACTACATCGATACCGCCGACGTAGTCCGCAGCGATGACGCCCAAGGCATCTTCATGGTCGTCGAACACCTGGTGGAACAGGGCCACGAGCGCATCGCCCACCTGGGCGGCCTGGGCGGCTCCGTCGGTGAAGCCCGCGCCGAGGGCTACAGGGCAGCCATGGAAGCCCACGGTCTGGAACGCAACATCCAGATCGTCGGGGCGGACTTTTCCCAGGAATCGGGATACGTGGCGGCGCAACGGGCCCTCGGGGACTCCGGCCGGACACGCCCCACAGCGCTGGCCTGCATCAACGACCTCGCAGCCCTCGGCGCCATGACCGCAGCAGACGAACGCGGCATCGAAATTGCCGTCACCGGCTACGACAACATTTCGATCGCCGCGATGCCGCGCCTGGGGCTGACCACAGTCGATCCAAACAGCTCCACCATCGGCGTTGCGGGTGCCAAAACCCTGCTGCAGCGCATCCACGGCCAGGACGAGGACGGTTTCGTCCACCAGCCGATCACGCCGGAACTGGTCATACGCAAGTCCAGCCTGCTCGGCCTCTGACAAACCACACTAAAAGTACTTCACCCCGCACGCCCCAACGGCAGAGCGGAGTGCACCCACATCTTCAAGGATGACGATGGCTCCCACAAGCACACCCCAAACAATCGTTGCCCTCGGCAGCGTTGAGACCGGACTGGTCGAACCTCTCCTGGCCCCGCACCAGCAGATGATTCACAACCCCACGGAGGACGACCTCGCCCGCGCGGACGCCGCAATCGTCCGCGCCGCCTACCGCGTGGACAAGGACCTCCTGGACCGTATGCCGGCCCTGAAGGTCATCGCCCGGACCGGAGTCGGCACCGACCTCGTTGATGTTGCTGAGGCCAGCCGCAGGGGAATTCCCGTGGTCATCACCCCCGGCAGCAACACCGCATCCGTAGCCGAAGGCGTCTTCGCCCACCTTCTGGCCTTGGTCAAGCGGCTCTCCACGCTGAAGGCCCTGATCAAGGACGACGCCTGGGAGAGCCGATCCTCCATCCCCGTCGGGGACCTTGACGGATTCACCCTGGGCATCATCGGCTACGGCCGGATTGGACGGCGGGTAGCGCACATCGCCGAAGCCTTCGACCTGAACGTCCTCGCCTTCGACCCCTACGCCGATGTCCCGACCGGCATCCGCTGCGAAACCGTGGAAGAACTGCTCGGCAAGAGCGACTTCGTCACCCTCCACGTTCCACTGACCCCCGAAAACCAGAACCTTCTCAACGCCAAACGCATCGCCCTGATGCGGCAGGGATCAATCCTGGTCAACTGCAGCCGCGGCGGCCTGGTGGACCTGGACGCAGCGCACGACGCCCTGCTCTCGGGGCAGCTGGGCGGGCTTGGCCTTGACGTCTTCGACCCGGAACCGCCGGCCCACCACGCCGTCTTTGACCAGGAAAACGTCGTCCTGACCCCGCACTTGATGGGCTTCACCCGCCAGGGCATGGTCAACACGGTCCGCGACGCGGCCAAGGGCGCCCTCGAGGTGCTGGCCGGACGCACCCCCGCAGCGGTGGCAGCGCCATGACCGTACGCATTGGCATCATCGGAGCGGGAGTCATGGGCGCGGACCACGCCCGGACCCTGCACGAAAGTGTCTCCGGAGTGGCGGTCACCGCAATAGCTGACCCGCTCATCGAACGGGCGCAGGCGGTCGCGGCAGCAACCGGGGCAAAGTGCTTCGCTTCGGCAGAGGAACTGATCGCATCCTCCTTCGTCGACGCCGTCCTGATCGCCTCGCATGACAGCGCCCACGCAGAGCAGGTCATCAACTGCCTCGAACACCGCAAACCGGTCCTGTGCGAAAAGCCCCTGGCACCGTCCATTAATGAATGCCAGGACCTGGTAGACCGCCAACGAGACATGGGCCGCAGCGTCCCGCTGATCTCCGTCGGCTTCATGCGCCGTTTCCACCCCGCCTACCAGGACCTCAAGGCCCGCGTCGAGGACGGCACCATCGGCCAGCCCTTGATGATGCTCAGCTCCCACCGCAATGTCCGGTCCTACCCGGATGCGACCTCAGCATCAACCATCACCAATTCGGCGATTCATGAAATCGACATCACCGCCTGGCTGCTCGATTCCGCCATCGAATCGGTCAGCTGGCACGCACCCAAAAGCACCAGCCAGGACCCGGGCAGACAGGACCCCCAGATCCTCCACCTGCGCACAGCCGATGGCGCCCTGACCGTCGTGGACGTCTTCCTCAACGCCAGGTACGGGTATGACGTGCGGTGTGAAGTCGTGGGTGAGTGGGGAACAGCAGAACTTGCCCGCCCCCGGCCGACCATCATCAACGGACAAATGACCGCATCAACCCAATACGCCGATGACTGGCGTCCTGTCTTCGCAGACGCCTACCGGCGCCAGTCACAGGCCTGGGTCGATTCGCTTATCTCGGGCCGCCGGTCACCGCTGGCCACCGCGGAAGACGCACTTCAGGCGATCCGTGCAGCCGAGGCACTCGTCGCTTCCATGGAAAGCGGCGGCGCCACCATCTCCATCAACCACAACCACACGGCAGCCACCATGTCTGCCACTGAACACAAGGAAAGGACCGTCACCAATGTGCGCTGACCGGCCACTCAAGGTTGCACTGTTCGGATCCGGCCGTATCGGACAGGTCCACGCCCGCAACATCGCGGCTCACCCCGACCTGGAGCTCGCCTGGATCGCTGACCCCTTCATCGAAGGAGCGAAGAAACTGGCCGCAGGCACGGGCGCCAAGGCCGTGCAAACGGCCGACGAGGTCTTCGAGAACAGCGACCTGGACCTCGTGATCATCGGATCACCGACTCCCACCCACGTGGACCTGATTACCAGGGCCATGGAAAGCGGCGTCGCCGCCCTGTGCGAAAAGCCCATCGATCTGGACATCGACCGGGTCCTTGCCTGCCGAGACAAAATCGCCGGCACTTCAGCTCCACTGATGCTGGGCTTCAACCGACGATTCGACCCGAACTTCGCTTCCATCCGCGCCCGCGTGGAAGCCGGAGAAATCGGCCGGTTGGAGCAGCTGACCATCATCAGCCGCGACCCCGCCCCCGCACCGGTGGACTACATCAAGAGCTCCGGCGGCATCTTCCGGGACATGAGCATTCACGACCTGGACATGGCCCGGTTCTTTGTTCCGGACATCATCGAAGTATCCGCCACAGGAGCCAATATCTTCTGCGACTACATCGAAGAAGCAGGCGACTTCGACTCCGTCGTCATCAGCCTGCGTGGCGCCGGCGGCGAACTGATCAGCATCACCAACTCCCGGCACAGCGCCTATGGCTACGACCAGCGGCTGGAGGCCTTCGGCAGCGAAGGCCTGCTCAACGCCGGCAACGTTGCCCCCACCACCGTGCGTAAGTACAGTGCGGCAGGTACCGAGGAATCGGACGCCTACCTGCCCTTCTTCCTCGAACGCTACGTCGATGCCTACCGCAACGAACTGGACAGCCTCGTCAAGGCGGTCCGCGGTGGAACCAGCTGCAGCCCGAACTTCGATGACGGCCTGCAGGCCCTCGTCCTGGCCAACGCCGCCGAAGAATCGGCACGGTCGGGACGGGCCGTGAAGGTAGGAAAGCAGTAGTCATGAACGCTCCACTGCTTGAAAACAAAGTCGTCCTCATCAGCGGCGGCACCCAGGGCCTGGGAGCAGGCATTGCCCGGCGGGCCGCTGCAGAAGGCGCAGCCGGCATCACCGTCACCGGCCGCAATGCCGAAGCCGGCGAAAAAATCGCAGCGGAACTGGAGGAATCCGGAACCCCCGCCCGCTTCATCAGGACCGACCTCGCTGACGTCGAACAGGCCAAGGCTTCCGTGCTGGAAACCATCTCCGCATTCGGAAGGATCGACTGCGCCGTTAACGCCGCAGGTCTAACCACCCGCGGAACCATGCTCGACACGACGCCCGAGTTGTTTGACGCCCACATCGCGATCAACCTCAAGTCGCCGTTCTTCATCATGTCCGAAACCATCAAGCACCTGCGCGAACGGGGTGCGCCCGGGAACATCGTCAACGTCATCTCCATCGCGGAACTGGGCGGACAACCGTACCTGGCACCCTATGTAGCGGCAAAGGCAGGACTGGCCGGCGCAACACGCAACGCCGCCCACGCCCACCGCTGGGACAAGATCCGGATCAACGGCCTGGACATCGGTTGGACCGCCACGGACGGTGAAGCCGAAACACAGCGGAAATTTCACGGAGCAGGCGAGGACTGGCTGGAGAAAGCCAACGCGTCCGTGCCCATGGGCAAGCTCGGTCAGGTCGACGAGATTGCCGAGTTTGTAGTTTTCCTCCTCTCCGACAGGAGCGGAGTAGTCACCGGCTCAGTCATCGACTGGGATCAAAACGTACTTGGAGGATCAGATTGAGCATCATCACCAGCCGCCTTGCCGCCGCCCCGATCTCCTGGGGTGTGTGCGAAGTCCCCGGATGGGGCTACCAGCTGGACGCCGACAAAGTGCTGTCCGAAATGACGGCGCTGGGCATCACTGCCACCGAATTCGGTCCCGCCGGTTTCCTTCCCGAGCAGCCGGCAGAACGGGCAGATGTTCTTAAGCGGCACAACCTTCAAGCGATCGGCGGCTTCTTCCCGATCCTGCTGCACGATCCCTCCAAGGACCCCCTCGCAGCAGTTTCAGCCGAACTTGACGCCTACGAGGCTGCCGGGGCAACCGTCATGGTGCTGGCAGCAGAGACCGGAGTCGACGGCTACGACCAGCGGCACGAACTCGACGCCGAAGGCTGGGAGCTGTTCGGACGCAACCTGGACGTCATCGTGAAAGCCGCAGCGGACAAAGGCATCCAGGCCGTTGTCCACCCCCACGTGGGCACCATGATCGAGACAACATCCGATGTCAACCGAGTCCTGAACGACACCCAGGCAAACCTCTGCCTCGACACCGGCCACCTCCTGATCGGCGGCACCGACCCTGGCCAGCTCGTCAGGGACTATGCAGCACGGGTCGGCCACACCCACCTCAAGGATGTCCGCAAGGCCGTCGCCAGCCGTGTCCAGGCAGGCGAAATCTCGTACACCGACGCGGTGAAGAACGGCATGTACGTTCCCCTGGGACAGGGCGATGTCGGCATCGACAGCATCGTCAAGAGTCTCCTCGACGGCGGTTACACCGGATGGTTCACCATGGAGCAGGACACCATCCTCGAAACGGAGCCCGCCGGGGACGGGCCGGTTGCTGATGTCCGCCAGTCGGTGGCGTTCCTGCGGGCTCTGGAAGCGGAGCTCACGCCATGAGCGCTGTCCGCTGGGGCATACTCACCACCGCAAGGATCGCCCAGGACAGGTTCCTGCCGGCCATGCGGAAGGCCCGCAACGCAGATGCATCAGCGATCAGCAGCCCCAATGGCAGGGCTGCCGAGGTCGCTGAGCGGTTTGGCATACCAGCGGTGTACACCTCCCACGAGGAGCTGCTGGCCGATCCCAATATTGAGGCTGTCTACCTACCCTTCCCCAACGGACTGCACGCCGAGTGGATCATTGCCGCTGCCGAAGCGGGCAAGGATGTCCTCTGCGAAAAGCCCTTGGTCGGAAGTCTGGAGGATTACACCCGCGCCGTCGATGCATGTGAGCGGAACAATGTCACGCTGATGGAAGCGTTCATGTACCGGTTCCACCCCCAGCACCAAAAGGTCCGCGAGTTCATCGACTCAGGGCGTATCGGGCAGATCGTATCCCTGCACACACGGTTCCACTTCGTCATGAACCGCACTCCTGGTGAGGTCCGCCTCCAAACGGGGCTTGAAGGCGGAGCCATCAACGACGTCGGATGCTACGCCATCGACATCATGAACATGGTCATGGGTCGGGCCCCCAGCACCGTCTACGCCAAAGGAACCAGCCCGACCGACCACGTGGAAACCACCGTCGCCGGCATCCTCGACTACGACGGCGTCATCGGCACCTTTGACTGCGGCTTCGAGGGGCCCCGCACCCACACGCTGCAGATCATTGGAACCGAGGGCCACATCACCTTGGACCGTGCCTTTGACCCCGACCCGGGAGAAACTGCGCGCGTCACCGTCTCATTCCGCGACGGACGCTCAGAAGTCTTCGACATCGTCGAAGACCAGTTCAAGGTCGAAATTGAAAGATTCAGCACCTGGGTGCGCAATTCCGGCCACGACGTAGTCCACCGCGAACTCACCGAACAAAACCTTGCCGTCAGGCTGGCGGCGCACGAATCGCTCGCCTCAGGCTTGCCCGCCCTCGTCCGGGCAGTAGAGCCCATCGAACACCACCGTTTACTACAGGAGCAGTAACAATGACCGTCATTAACCACTTCATCCGCGGAGAAGAGGCCGCAGGCACCGGCACCGCGACCAAGCCCGTCTACAACCCGGCTACCGGCGCCATCAGCGCTGAACTCCGTCTTGCCAGCCGCGAAGACCTGGACGCCACCGTCGCCATCGCCAAGGAAGCCGCGGCCACCTGGGGGGACATCTCCCTGGCCAAGCGCACCGCCGTCCTGTTCAAGTTCCGTGAACTGGTCGCCGCCCACGTCGACGAACTCGCGCAACTGATCACCGCCGAGCATGGCAAGGTCCTCTCCGACGCCAAGGGCGAGATCGGCCGGGGCCTGGAAGTTATTGAATACGCCTGCGGCATCCCCACCCTGCTCAAGGGCGACTACTCGGACCAGGTCTCCACCGGCATCGACGTCTTCTCCTTCCGTGAACCGATCGGCGTGGTCGCAGGCATCACCCCGTTCAACTTCCCCGTCATGGTGCCGCTGTGGATGGCCCCGATGGCCATCGCCACCGGCAACGCGTTCATCCTCAAGCCCTCCCACCGGGTGCCGTCCGCAGCCATGCTGCTCGCCAACCTCTTCAAGCAGGCCGGCTTGCCCGACGGCGTCTTCCAGGTCCTGCATGGAGACCGCGAAGTAGTCTCAGGTCTGCTCACCCACCCGGACATCGATGGAATCTCGTTCGTCGGCTCCACCCCGGTCGCCAAGCACATCAACGACGTCGCAACGGCACACGGCAAGCGTGTCCAGGCCCTCGGCGGGGCGAAGAACCACGCCATCGTGATGCCTGATGCCGACCTCGACAACGCGGCCGATCACCTCGCCGCCGCCGCGTTCGGTTCCGCCGGGCAGCGCTGCATGGCGATCTCCGTCGCCGTCGCCGTCGGCGACGCCGCCGACCTGCTCGTCAAGAAGGTTGAAGAGCGGGCACTGGACGTGCGCGTCAAGAACGGCACCGAACCTGACGCCGACATGGGACCCGTCATCAGCTCCGAGTCCAAGAACTTCATCGTCAAGACGATCACCGAAGCAGAGCAGGCAGGCGCTGCAATGGTCGTCGACGGTCGCGACCTTGTCGTGCCCGGCCATGAAGAAGGCTTCTGGGTCGGCCCCACCGTGATCGACCACGTCAAGACCGAAATGAGCGCCTACAAGGAGGAAATCTTCGGACCGGTGCTCGTTGTTGTCCGTGTCCAGGACCTGGAAGAGGGCATCAAGCTCATCAACGCCAACCCCTACGGCAACGGAACTGCGATCTTCACCTCCTCGGGTGCCGCGGCCCGCAAGTTCCAGCGTTCCGTAGATGTCGGCATGATCGGCATCAACGTCCCACTGCCCGTCCCGGTCGCCTACTACTCGTTCGGCGGTTGGAAAGCATCACTCTTCGGCGACAAGCACATCTACGGACCCGAAGGCGTCTCTTTCTACACCCGCGGAAAGGTCATCACCTCCCGCTGGCCCGAAGCAAGCCACGCCTCCGGCGCCTCCTACAACTTCCCATCCAACTAAAGGATAGGGATAGGCAGTCGTCCCGCCTCGCCGCCATGACGTGGGGAGGTTCTGCTGCTTCCAGCAGAACCTCCCGCGCTGCCCCAACACGTAGTCATGGACGCGGTCGGTAGGGCGAGTCCGACGGAGATTTCACGCATTCCTTCGGTCTTAGCCAGCGCCTCCTGCTTTCAGCCATGGAAGTCTTCGCAGGTGTATCGTCTCCCGTGATTTAACCGCTAACAGTGAAAATTCCGTGAGCCGGTGAATAGGTGCCGCCATGCCTGCAGAGTCGAAAAAGTGACTTCATGAGACAAGACGCACCTACGGCAGACAAGACAACTGGGGGCCGCTCCTGGCGGTTCGCGGGTAGACTCGCGGGCCGCTAGCCCGCGTGTTTGCGGCCACCCCTGTCCGTCGGCTGGCATGAGGAGCGGGAACGCCACCGCGGAAGGGCACGATTACAGCCCGGCCGCCCACTATGACGGAGTTCCTGGGAGCGCCAGGACATCCCCACATCCCCGAGGAAGGCTTGGGTTCTAAGCCTGCTTGCCAGCGGGGTCCTTTTCCAGACCACCACACCAGTAGCGGCCCACGCTCGCCGATCACAGTGCACCAAATTACCCACCGAGACGGTGAACCTCGTATCGAGACACCATTCGGCAGGGGGCAACCTGTTACACAGACAAAGGAGTCATCATGACCCAGACAGTGAGAGCAGCAGACGCCGCTCTGCCCGACCTCAAGCCCGGCCCGCATACGAGGCGCCTCGGGCTCATCTCGACCGTCGCTTGCCTGGGCGGCCTGCTTTTCGGTTACGACACGGGGGTAGCCAACGGCGCGGAGGGCCCCATGGCCCAAGACCTCGGCCTCGACCTTCTCCAGCTCGGACTCGTCATCGCATCGCTCTCGTTCGCCGCGGCGGCAGGCGCTTTAATCGGGGGCAAGGTTTCCGACGCGATCGGACGCCGCAGGACCATCATCGTCCTCGCCGTACTGTTCTTCATCGGCGTCGTCCTTGTCGTTTTCTCACCCGGCGGCGGCGGCAACTTCTCACCCATCGGATTCACCGCGCTACTTAGCGGGCGCATCGTGCTCGGCCTTGCGGTCGGTGGCGCTTCGACTGTGGTGCCCGTGTTCCTGGCCGAACTGGCCCCCTACGAGATCCGCGGTTCGATCACGGGTCGCAACGAGCTCGCAATTGTCTCCGGTCAACTCGCAGCCTTCGTCGTCAACGCCTCAATTGCAACGATCTTCGGCTCTGAAGGTCATGTATGGCGGGTCATGTTCGCCGTGTGTGCAATCCCCGCAGTGTTTCTTTTCTTCGGCATGCTGCGGATGCCCGAGTCACCACGCTGGCTCGTCGAAAACGGGCGCCGGCAAGAAGCACTGACAGTGCTCGAGGCAGTGCGGCCGCAGGACCGGGCCAGGGCCGAGCTCGAACAAGTCGAAATCCTCGCCCAGGAGGAGAGTGAAGGAAAGGTAGGCTTTCGCGCACTGGTAAGCAACAAATGGCTCGTACGCATTGTCGCCGTTGGCGCCGGCCTCAGCGTGATCCAGCAGCTCACGGGCATCAACTCGATCATGTACTTTGGTGCGCGCGTGCTCGAACAATCGGGAATGACACCCGAGCAGGCTGTCCTTGCAAACATTTCCTTCGGAGTCGTGGCAGTGGTCGGCGGCATCATCGCACTGCGGAACATGGACCGTATCGACAGGCGCAAGACGTTCCTCATCGGTCTCTCGCTTACGACAGCCTTCCACCTTCTCGTCGGAGCTGCGTCGATCATGCTTCCCGAGGGAAACCCGGCTCGTCCTTTCGTCGTGCTCGTGCTCGTGGTCGGTTTCGTGTTCTCCATGCAGAGCTTCCTGAACATCGCCGTGTGGGTCTGGCTTGCGGAGATCTTCCCTCTGCACATGCGCGGACTCGGGTTCGGCATTGCAGCCTTCTGCGGCTGGGCCATGGGCGGAGTTCTCGCACTGTTCGTGCCGACACTGATCTCCTCAGTAGGGATCACCGGAACATTCACCATGTTCTTCTTCATCGGCGTGGGAGCCATCCTGTTCGTGTGGCGACTAGTCCCAGAGACCCGTGGCCGCTCCCTAGAAGCTCTCGAGGAAGACGTTATCACCGGTGCAATCAACACCATCACGAAGAGCCAACGTAGCCACAGGCCCTAAAATCGACAACGGCCGCCCAGCGCGTCAAGGCGTCTGGTTGCTGCCACTCGGATGATGCCGACGTCCTAGCGGGAAAGACCGTCAAGACTCCCCGACTTCACCCGGACCGACATGCGCAGCCTCTGATGTGCCTCCTGGCTGCCCTCCCTTGCAGCGTCAGACTTGTCACCGGTCTTCGCCGCAGGAAAAGTTCGTTGCCGGACGGGGATATCGCGCAGTCAGTCGGGTCAAGCAGCTGTTGTCCTGTTTTTCTGCCTTCCTTCGCTCAAAGCGATGCGCGAGTGTCACGTTGGACCGTTCCATTGACTAATCGAACGGCCACGCTTTACTGTTGGACCGTTCCACCAGCTCTTTTCCGTGCCGTGCATTTGGTGGCCGGGCGTGCGGTACACCGCCGCTGCGTGGACACCTCGACGAGACGCTTTCGCCGCGAAATGTTCTCGGAACGCCAAGGGACACGGCCTGTAGCTACAGGCACCAGAGAATTTAGGGGCCTACACCCCCTGCAAGGGAGCAGAACTATGACGAATGAGATCCTGTGGTTTTCAGAGATCACCCTCAAAGACCTCGACAGCGTCGGCGGCAAGAACGCATCGCTGGGAGAGATGCTGAAAAACCTCGCGTCCTCTGGCGTCCGTGTTCCCGACGGCTTTGCAACGACCGCCGACGCCTACGGAAGGTTTCTTAGCGGCTCCGGGCTGGAAAAACGCATCGCGGACTGCCTTGCAGGCCTGGACGTTGAAGAGGTCACGGCGTTGGCCGCGGCAGGAAAAGCAATCCGTCAAATGATCCGTGAGACACCCTTCCCGGCGGACCTGGAAAACGCCATTCGTGGCGCCTATGATTCGCTTGTCGAGAAGCACGCCGCCTACCAGGGCCTGTCATGGGCAGTCCGTTCCAGCGCGACAGCCGAAGACCTTCCCGACGCCTCGTTCGCCGGGCAGCAGGAGACCTTTCTCAACGTCAGTGGCATCGAGAACATCCTTAAGGCCATCAAGGATGTCTTTGCCTCCCTGTTCAATGACCGTGCCATCGCATACCGCGTGCACCACCAGTTCCAACACGCAGACGTCGCCATCTCCGCCGGCGTTCAGCGAATGGTGCGTTCCGATGTCGGCGCCTCAGGCGTCATGTTCACGATGGACACCGAAACCGGCTTCAGTGACGCTGTGCTCATCACGTCCTCCTACGGCCTGGGCGAAGCAGTGGTCCAAGGTGCAGTGAACCCGGATGAGTTCTACGTTTACAAGCCCTCACTGCGCACCAGGCGGCCCGCCATTCTCAAGCGCGGACTGGGGGAGAAGGCCCTGAAGATGGTTTACACCGACCAGTCCAACGACGGCCAAACCATCAACCTGGTGCCCGTCTCTTCCGAGAAGCAAAGCCGGTTCAGCATCAGCGATGCTGACGTTGAACGCCTTGCCGTCTTTGCCTTGGCAATCGAGACCCACTACGGACGGCCCATGGACATCGAATGGGGCAAGGACGGCATTGATGGGCAGCTCTACATCCTGCAGGCCCGGCCCGAGACAGTGGAATCCCGAAAGTCTTCAGGACGTTTGAGCCGATACCGCCTCAACGAGTCCGGACCTGTCCTCTGCGAGGGTCGCGCCATCGGGCAGAGAATCGGTTCGGGCCCTGTCCGGATACTCGAGACGCTCGATCAAATGGAGCAGTTCAAACCGGGTGAGGTACTAGTCGCCGACATGACAGACCCCGACTGGGAACCGATCATGAAGCGCGCCAGCGCGATCGTGACCAATCGAGGCGGACGCACCTGCCATGCAGCGATCATCGCCCGGGAACTCGGAATACCCGCCGTCGTTGGCACAGGCGACGGCACGACAGCGCTGAAGGACGGCGTGGACGTCACTGTTTCCTGCGCGCAGGGAGAAGCCGGCTTCATCTACCAGGGCCTGCTCGATTTCGCAGTGCAAGAAACCGAGCTGACCAGGATGCCTGAGGTCCCGGTCAAGGTGATGATGAATGTCGGAACACCTGAACAGGCATTCAGTTTTGCTGCGCTACCTCACCACGGGGTCGGTCTTGCCCGTCTTGAGTTCATCATCAACCGCCAAATCGGTGTCCACCCCAAGGCCCTGCTCAACGTTGAAGAGCAGCCTGAATCCGTCCAACGGGAAATCTTCAAGCGCACGAGTGCCTACGACACCCCCAAGGATTTCTACGTTAAGCGCCTTGCAGAGGGTATCGCGACAATTGCCGCAGCCTTTGCCCCAGCTCCCGTCATCGTGCGCATGTCAGACTTCAAGTCCAACGAGTACGCCAACCTGATTGGTGGACGAGCCTTCGAGCCGCACGAGGAAAACCCGATGCTCGGCTTCCGAGGAGCCTCCAGGTACCTCGCGCCCTCTTTCCGGGACTGCTTCGATCTCGAATGCGAAGCCCTGAAGTACGTCCGCGACGAAATGGGTCTAAGGAACGTCAAGCTGATGGTGCCGTTTGTTCGCACCCTGACCGAAGCAGAAGGCGTCATCGGGCTGCTTGCCGAGAATGGGCTGCGGCGCGGGGAAAACGGGCTGGAAATCATCATGATGTGCGAACTGCCAGCCAACGCACTTCTGGCTCATGAATTCCTGGACCACTTTGATGGGTTCTCCATCGGTTCCAACGACATGACGCAACTGACTCTCGGACTGGACCGCGATTCAGCGATCATCGCCGGCAGCTTTGACGAGCGCGATGACGCTGTGAAGCGCTTGCTGACGATGGCCATAACCGCGTGCAAGGAACGCGGCAAGTACGTGGGGATCTGCGGTCAGGGGCCCAGCGACCACAGCGACTTCGCGGAATGGCTGGTCTCCGAGGGTATCGATTCTGTATCCCTAAACCCGGACACTGTCGTAGACACCTGGATCCGGTTGGCGCAAGGCATTCCTGCTTCGGCATAGCCAGCCCCGTCCCTGACAGTCCAGCGACAGCCTTCCCATCTTCCGCCCGGATAACCACTCACCTTAGAGGAGAGCCGGCATGAGCCACGATTCACCCAACGCCATCACCCAGAAAATCTGGGATCCCACTTCAGTCGAACAAACCCTTGATGCTTTGGTTCAACAAATTGCCACCCAAGCTGGGGTTCGGAAATCTGATGTCCTGGTCACCCTCAGCGGACCCCGGACCTTCACCATCTTCCACGAGGAGGCCCGGTAAGGAACCCGAAACAGCTGAGCGAACAGAGGCCGTAAAGCCTTAGTAAAAGGTCAATTCAAGACATGAAAGCGAGACGACATGCCCCTTGTTCGAATCGACGTCAATGAAGGACGCACGAAGGAGGAATTGCAGAACCTAAGCAAAGGCATACATGATGCCATCCTGGACGAATACGGCATCCCCGAGCGCGACTACTTCCACATCCTTACGGAACATCCAGCAGGTCAGATCTTTGCCCAGGATGCGGGGCTGGGCTTCGTACGTACAAGCGACGTAGTCATGATCCAGATATTCACACAGGGTGGACGAAGTCGAGAAGCTAAACAAGCACTTTTTGCGGCTGTAGCGGCGAAGCTGGGTCAGCTCGGCGTAGGCGGCGAAAACGTCTTCATCGGATACGTCGAGAACACCCCTGAAGACTGGTCCTTCGGCTTCGGCCGCGCGCAGTATGTAACAGGGGAACTCGACGTACCCAAAAAATAACCTCTCACGAAGCATTTCGACACTGCAGTACCCACAACCTGCGAAGGGCAAGGGGGTACTCATTCGAACCGGCTAAATAATGCACCCAGCACCCTGACCACCACGACACTCCAAGGCATAAATTGTCCACCAACATGCCCATCGCAGACTTTGTGGTGACGACACCCCAAGAACGCGATTATGAACTTTCCAGAGCCCTTACAACTGCGAGATTTAAGGCAGACATGAGCAGGAC
Organism: Pseudarthrobacter sp. CC12; assembly: GCF_039907755.1. NCBI lineage: Bacteria > Bacillati > Actinomycetota > Actinomycetes > Micrococcales > Micrococcaceae > Pseudarthrobacter > Pseudarthrobacter sp. CC12. The sequence continues at coordinate 27,344 of NZ_JARDJH010000029.1, forward strand.
TCTCGGCATTCTGGTCACCCGGCACGACTTTTCGCGATTCTCGGTTTCACTCACGTCAGCGGTCCCATACGGCGCCATTCACGAACGCGATAATGCGCGGCGTCAGCCCGAACTTTAGCGACGCTTCCCCATAGAAATTAAAGCGCCGATAATGGATATTCTGTAAATCTGTACCGGCTGGGCCGAGCCGGGAGTAGTTTGTCCGATTGGGTGACGGGACTGTCCGATTTTCGGTGGATCCACGGTTGGCATTTAGTTGATTCTTCCGTCGAAAGTGATGGCGAAGGCGTTGAGCGCCGGCTTCCATCGTGTGGCCCATCGTGCCCTGCCTTTGCCTGTGGGGTCTAGTGCCCGGGTGGCGAGGCAGAGGCATTTCAGGGCCGCCTGCTCGGTGGGGAAATGGCCCCTGGCCCTGACCGCGCGCCGGTAGCGGGCGTTGACGGATTCGATGGCGTTGGTGCTGCAGATGACCCGCCGGATTTCGACGTCGTAGTCCAGGAACGGCACGAACTCGCTCCAGGCGTTCTCCCACAGCCGGGTGATCGCGGGGTACTGGCGGCCCCACTTGCCCGAGAACTCGACGAAGCGGTCCTTAGCCCCAGCCTCGGACGGGGCCGTGTAGACCGGGCGCAGGTCGCGTGACATTTCGTCCCAGTACTGCCGGGCGGCATAGCGGAAGGTGTTGCGGATCAGGTGCACGATGCAGGTCTGAACGACGGCCCGCTCCCAGACCGTGTTGATGGCCTCGGGCAGGCCCTTGAGCCCGTCGCAGACAGTGATGCAGACATCCTCGACGCCGCGGTTCTTGATCTCGGTCAGCACGGAGAGCCAGAACTTAGCCCCTTCGCCGCCGTCCCCGGCCCACAACCCGAGAATGTCGCGTTCGCCGCTGACGCTGACACCGATGGCGACGTAGACTGGCCGGTTCGTGACCTGCCCGTCGCGGACCTTGACGTGAATCGCGTCGATGAACATCACCGGGTAGACCGGGCGGTTTCCAGCCATCGTTGCGAATTAGGTGGTTTGGAGCTGGTGTTTCCATCGTGCCATGAGTTGATATGGGGTGCGGTCATTTAGGCATTCCCGTGGCCGGCTGTTTAGTTCGATGCTGACTTTGCGTAGCCGTTCATCGGTTATCAGACCCAGATCGGTTCCCTTGGGAAAGTACTGGCGCAGCAGGCCGTTTGTGTTTTCGTTCGTCCCTCGTTGCCACGGGGAGTGCGGATCGGCGAAGTAGATACGCAGTCCCGTCTCGCGCTCTATTCGTTCATGATGGAACATCTCGTTGCCCTGATCCCAGGTCAGTGTGCCCCGGAGAGCTTTCGGAAGCATCGTGAACGCCTGGATGAGAGCATCACCGACAATCTGGGCTGTCCGCCCGCCCCGGATCGGGACGAGGAGAGTGAGCCTGGACTTGCGTTCGACGAGCGTGGCAATGGCTGAACGCTGACCGGTGCCTATGATGAGGTCGCCTTCCCAGTGCCCTACTCGGGTGCGAGTCTCTACGACTGTTGGGCGGTGGCTAATCGGCTTCATGTTGGTGGACTGTTTCAGTGCCCCTTCACGGGTCCTGCCGCGCCCACGTTTATGCCGGTACGTCCGGCCAGTGCGAAGGGTGAGGCTGTCCTGCGCGGTGATGAGGCCACGGTAGACGGCTTCGTAGATGGTCTCGGCGCAGACATGCCAGGAGCGGCGCTTAGGCCAGCGGCGTTTGAGCCAGCGGCTGATCTGGGCTGGTGACCAATGCTGATCAAGTTTACCGGCCACGACGTCCCTGAGCGCCTCATTGAGGGCGAGGCGGCGTTCTCTGGCCCTGAGCCGGCGTTGATGGGCTTGGCCGTGGGCGTACCAGGGCTGGTAGCGGCCATTGGGCTTTCGGTTGCGTGCGATCTCCCGGTAAATGCTTTGATAGCTTTTTCCGATGCGGGCAGCGATCGCTTTTACTGGCTCGCCGCCGGCAAGACCGTCTGCAATTTCGATCCGGTCATCCTGAGTCAAGTATCGGCGACTAATCGGCTTGTCTACAAAGTCCACGCTGCCAGCGTCGATGAACCACAGCGAGCCACAGCTCAGCGACACGCCGACCTGAGACGAGGCAGCAGAGCCACTGAGCCCCTGCCGGATCAACTCAAAATATTGACGCTTGACTTCAGGTGGCATCTTGTTCGCGGCGTACCTGGGCATTGGAATCCTTCAAAATCAGGATTCGCAACGACCGTTAGACACTGCCCCGGGTCCAGGGGCCGGTTCTGCCACTCGGTCATCTCCCCGATGACCTTTTCCGTGATGCGCGAGATGGTGTCTTTGGAGACCCTAGCGCCGAACACCTCTGCGAAGTGGGCCGCGATTTCCCCGGTTGTGAGCCCCTTAGCGCTCAACGACAACACGATCTCGTCAACACCGGTCAGCCGGCGTTGCCGCTTGCGCACGATCTGCGGATCGAAGGTCGAGCCGGTGTCCCGCGGCACATCGATCTCCACAGGCCCGATCTCGGTCAGCACGGTTTTGGTGCGGGTGCCGTTGCGGGAGTTCCCGCTCCCGCGTCCGGACACGTCGTGTTTTTCGTATCCGAGGTGTTCGTCCATTTCCGCTTCTAGCGCGGTCTCCAGGACGTTCTTTGTGAGCCGGTTCAACAGGCCGCCCGGGCCGACGAGGTCGATGCCCTGTTCCTTGGCCTGGGCCAGGAGCTGCTGCGCTAACTCTTGCTGATCCACATCAGTCGCCATGGGATCCATGGTGTCGCTCATGATCAGTCCTCCCCGCCAGGCAACGCCCGGCGTGTCAGGCCAACTGTGGATCCACCGTTATTCAGACAGTCCCTGGGTGACTTCCGCTGTGTAGCCGAAGACCCTGCAGGGGGAGTGCAGGGTCTTCGGGATCGCGGGGTTTGTTAGGCGGGTTGGCCGGCGAGGCCGTATGCCTCGTCGTCGGACGCTTGGGGGATTTTCATCTCGAAGGTCTCTGTGATGGAGGTGTAGTCGTGGTATCCCATTCGGGCCAGGGGCCGGATTTTCGGGATGTCGAGTCGGCCGTCGGGGGTGAGGACTTCGTCGTTGATGTGGATCCGTTCGACCTGTGCGAAGACGATGTCGATGGTCCCGACGTTGGAGTTGCCAGTCATTCTGTGTGTTGAGAGGTACTTGCATTCGAAATGAACGGGGCTCTCGGCAACCATGGGTGTGGGGGAGAGCTCGGCGTATCGCTTGCTGATGCCGGCGCGGTCGAACTCGTTTTCCTCGAAAGGCAGTGCCATGGCACTGATGTTGACGGCCTCACGGAGGTCGTAGGTGGCCATGTTCCAGACGAACCAGCCGGTCTGCTCCGCGTTGAGGACGGTGTCTTTCCGCCGCCCGTCCGGGTATTGGTTGGCGGAGAACATGACCATGGGCGGGTCGAAGGTCAGGTTCTGCCACTGGCTGTAAGGGGCCAGGTTTTCCACGCCGTCCGGGCTGATGCTGGAGAGCCAGCCGATGGGTCGGGGAACGGTGCAGCTCTTGAAGGGCGAGTAGGGGAGGGGGCTGCGCTCGAGCGCGGGGTCGTATTTCACAAGGTCTCCTCAGAGGTGATGGTTGCCGTTGCGGGGACAGCGGTCCCATGCGGCTTTCCTGAAATTGATTCAAAGGTCCTGGCGCGGTTTCGGACGGCGCGGGAGGTGGCGTAGTACAGGCCGCCTGCGACGACGAGGCCAATGAGCCAGGCTACTTCTGCGCCTCCGAGCAGGTTGGCGATGGGGCCGACGTAGAGCGAGCTGTTCATGAACGGGATTTGGATGAGCACTCCGACGGCGTATGCCAGGAAGGCGCCTTTGTTGAAACGGCCGTATTCGCCGTTTCGGAGGAAGAGTTGGGCGATGCTGTAGCGCTCCTTGCGGACCCAGTAGTAGTCGACGAGATTGATGGCCGACCAGGGGGTCATGAAGTAGAGCAGGAACAACAGAAAGTTAGTGAAGTTGGTCAGGAAGTTGTTGGTGGCCGCCAACGCGATGGCCAGTGAAACGACCGAGATCGCTATGACGTAGAGCGAGCGTTGACGGGGGCTGACCCGGTCTTGGCCGGTGAGGCTGGTGATGATCGTGGCGAGTGACATGTAGCCGCCGTAGGAGCTGAGGGTGTTGCCGGTGAGCTTGCCCAGGATCACGGCGAGCAGGACCAGCGGCCAGATGGCGCCGCCGAGCCCGGCGAGGTAGCCGACCTGGTCGTGACCGAAGGCTTTGCCGCCCAGGGCCGCGGCGAGAGCGCCCAGGGTCATGGCCAGGGAGCCGCCCAGGACGCTGCCCAGGAAGGTCCAGCCGATCGTGGCGCGCTTGGGGGTGTCCTCGGGTAGATACCTCGAGTAGTCCGCAATATACGGTCCGAAGGTCAGCTGCCATGAGGCCGAGAGGGAGATGCCCAGGACGAACGCGGCCCCATCGAACGCGTTGGTCTCCACGACTGGGCCGATGTTCCCGTCGGCGATGATGCGGACGAGGAGGATGACGAACACGACGGCACTCAGGACGGCGGCAATGTGCGAAAACTTGTGGATGTAGCGGTAGCCGATGATGGCCAGTGTCGCCGACATGAGTGCGAAGACCATGGCGCCCACCTGCGGCGGGACGTGGAGCAGGGTGCCGATCGCCTGGCCGCCAAGGACCAGGCCCGTGGCGTAGAAGCCGACGTAAATCATCAGGGCCAGGACCAGCGGCAGGATCGCCCCGAAGTAGCCGAATTGCGCCCGGCTCTGGATCATCTGTGGCACACCGAGTTTGGGGCCCTGGGCGGAGTGCAGGGCGGTGAAAAACCCGCCTACCGCGTTGCCCAGGATGATGGCCGGGATCGACCAGAGAGCGCTGTTGCCCAAGATGACAAACAGGGCACCTGTTACGACTGCGGTGATGGATGTGTTGGCAGCGAACCATACGAAGAGCAGGCTCCTGGGCTTGCCGTGGCGCTCTTCAGGTGGGATGTAGTCGATGGAACGCCGTTCGACGGTAAGGGTCTTCGCCATTGCAGACCTCAATTCTGTTGAAAGTGGGAAGGGGGGGTGAAGCCAGTCACACCAGTATGCGACCGATATACCGGTTGTGCAAGGGGTTCGGCTAGAGTGGGAGCATGATGCAGCAGGGAAAAGCCGCCCAAGCCTACGAGGAGATTGAACGCCTCATCGTCTTCCAGGAACTTACTCCCGGCTCACTTGTCTCCGAGGCGGTCCTGATGGAGAAGACCGGCCTGGGCCGGACCCCGGTGCGGGAGGCCCTGCAGCAGTTGGCCCGGAACCGGCTCGTGGAGATCCACCCCAACAAAGGCGTACTCGTCCCACCCGCCTCAGTAGAAGCCCAGTTAAGGATGCTCGAACTCCGGCGGGTACTCGAAGCCCTGGCGGTGCGTCTGGCCTGTGAAGCCGCAACCAACCTTGAGCGCAACGCAATGCAGGAAATGGTTCAGCTGCTCGAGGCAGACCGCTTCACGCTCAGGCAGTACCTGGACACAGTCAAGGAAACCCACCAGATGATCGTCGCCGCGAGCCATAACGAATACCTCGCCGACGCCATGGCCCCCCTCCAAGGACTCTCGCGCCGATTCTGGATCACCCACGTCCGGGACGAACAAGCCGAAATCAGCCAGGGATCACGCCTACACGCCCAAATCCTCCGCGCCATCCTCAACCGCGAAACAGAGGACGCCGAAAAAGCAAGCCATGCCCTCAACGACTACCTCGTAGAGTTCGCCTACCGAACTGTGCGCGCACGCGTGGAAAGCCGCTAGCCAGCACCAGCCAGTTCGGGAGCCAGAGGAAAACGCCCACTACCGACACTGGGAAAACAACCCCTTTTGCTGTCACTCCCTCGACTCTTTTAGAGAGCCGATAATTGACGTTTCGTAAAGCTGCGGAACTAGTCGGACTTCCGCAGCGCCGCCCAGGCCTGGAAGCCGCCGATGAGGTCTGTCGCCGGGTCAGGCCCAGCCGTTGCAGGGTGGGCGCAGCGAGGCTGGAACTGTAGCCCTCTTTGCACACCACCACGATCCGACGGTCAGGGTCGCCTGCGATTGGGAGCCGGTGGGGACTTGACGGATCCAGCCGCCATTCAAGAACGTTTCGGTCAATGACCACTGCTCCCTGAAGGTCACCGTCGCGCTCCCGCTGATCGACCGGCCTAGTTTCCATAACAAGGGCACCGTCGGCCATCTCCCGCCCCAGATCAGAAGCGTGGACACGGTCAAGCCCGACGCGGCTCTCCGCCAGCATCCGGTCAATGGCAGGCATCTCGTTCATGTCGTTCCCTTCCAACAGATGCCCTTCACTGAAACCCGACGCCACTTAGCCCAAGCAGGTTAAGTACATCTTTCAGCATCGCCAGTGCGGCCCCGGCAGGGCTGGAGCGGCCGCCCTGCACCGTGAGGTCGCCAGCCTCGGGGCAGCTGAAGACCATTGCCTTCTCCGGGCCGGCGACGTGGAAAAGCGGATCCGTGGGCGCCACGGCTTCCAAGCGAACGGTAACTACCATCGGCCGCTCAAGGGACGCGCGCGCCACGGCGCGGAGGCGGAGTCCCTGCCGGGCGGCGGCCAGAGCCAGGGCCGGCGCCCGCTGATCGATCGGTTCCGCCTCTACCGCAATCCGGGCAACGTCCCAGTCCCACAGCAGCCCAGCAATAAGCCGAACCTTCGTGGCCGCGTCCTTCCCGGACAGATCCGCGGACGGGTCCGCCTCTGCAATACCGCGCCGCTGGGCCTCCAGCACCGCAGCGTCAAGCCCAATACCTGCGGCCAGCTGGTCCAAAACGAACATTGACGTCCCGTTCGGGCAGGCCCGCACCGCAGTGCAGCCCATCCCGTTCAGCGCCACGCGGGCAAGGTCCGCCGTGGGCAGCGCCGCCCCGGTTGCTCCCGAAATCCGGATCCGGCTGTCGCCTTCAGCAGCGGCCTGCTCAAGCTCGCGCCAGTTGCTGAGGACGTGGCTCTTCGTCGCCGTGACCACATCCACGCCGCTCCGCAGGGCAGCCAGCGTCTCCTGCAACGCCCGGCCGTGAGCTTCGGGCGAAGACGGCAGAGCTTGGACCAGAACAGCGGCACCAGTGCTGGCCAGCGTCTCCCCAAGAGGACGGAGAGGCCCCCAGGAAGAACGTTCGGGCACCCCGGAGCCGGGCGAAAGGACCACCTGAGAAGCATGCCCCCTGATGGCAGCGATCCGCAGCCCGGAATCCTGGCCCAAAACGGCATCCCCGAAGGCACGGCCCACGGCACCGAAGCCGGACAGTACCAGCCGCACGCGTTCCACCAACGCCCTACTTCTTCGTCATCCTGTACCGCTCAATCTGCCGCAGCCGCCGCAGGAGGCTGTCCCGCCGCGGGTGCGGGACGGCGTCGGGCTCTTCCGCCGTGAGGTCGATGTGCTTGGTGCCGTACTGCCAGAGGAGGAGGTCGTCCAGGAGCCGGTCCGGGCCGGGGGAGTAGCGGTGGTCCAGGGCCCTGCGGACCTCCGTGATCTGGTTGGCGCTGAGCAGCCCGGCCAGCTGCATGGTCTGGTTGAGCCCGTGCGCGGCGAGGAGCTCGGCAGCCCAGCCCCAGTCATCGTCCACCTTGCGGTCCACGTGCGGAAGCAGGGTCCGCCATACATCCCGGATACGGTTCGGCGTCAGCGGGGCCGCGCCCTCACCGTCCATGTCCCAGTAACCGCGGACCTCCTCGTAGTTTTCGTGAAGGTCAGAGAAGGCGGTTTCCACTGTTTCCAGCATGGCGGCGGTGGCGGTGAACTGCCGGTCGAAGTGCGGCGTCCAGGCGCGGGGGTCCTCGGCCTTGAACCGGATATCGTGCTCAATCTCGCTCCACGCGTGCGCGAAGATGGTGCGGATCTGGCACTCGAAGAAGTAGCTGCCGTTGGGCTGCAGATCCGGGTTGAAAACCTGCTGGTACTCCTTGACGGCTTCATTCTGGATGGTGCGCAGGATCAGGTGCCGGCTGGAGTACCCGTAGGTTCCTGACTCGATGGAACCGATGTCCTTTTCCCGGTCGCCGCGGCAGTCGAAAAGCTGCCGCTGGCGCTTGATGATGTTGGCCACCGCAGCATTCTCCGCCGGCAGCTTGGTGATCACCCGGATGCCCACCATGTCATTGAGCGTCCGGAAGGGGTCCGGAAATTTCAGGAGCCTCCGCCCACCCGGTTCCAGTGGCTCCTCGGTGCGCGAGATTTTCTCCTTGAAGGACTCTACGGTCTTGGTGCGGCCGGTAACGAACAGCGGCGTGACCTCGCTGCCCTTCAGCATGTCACGCAAAACCAGCAGGACATCGCGGGTAACCAGCTTCAGGGCAGGCCGGACGCGCTCATAGATCTCCACGTTGTGCTGCACCGACTCACGCAGCGGTGCGTCCAGACTTTCCCAGTTACTCGGCATGGTCCCAGCTTACGGCCGGGGTATGACAGGAAGCCTACGTTGCGGCGGCCGACGTGGAGCCGCGCACCACCAGCGAGGTCTCCAGCGTGACGCCGCCGTGGCCCAGCGACTTTCCCTCCATGAGGCTGCGCAGCTGTTCCCCGGCCTTCTGGCCCAGGGCGGTGGCCGGCAGGTGCACACTGGTCAGGCCCGGATTGCTGGTGGCCGAATAGGGCAGGTCGTCGAACCCGGCCACGGCCAGCTCCTCCGGTATCCGGATCCCCGCCACGCGCGCTTCCTGCAGCACCCCGTACGCGTGGGTGTCGGTGGCGCAGGCGACGGCGGTAACCCCCGCACGCTTCCAGTCCGGCCACGCTTCGGCGAACGCGCCCGCCCCCGCGCCGACGTCGATGGTGGTGCTGATAATGCGTTCCGGGCTGACGCTGATGCCGCGCGAGGCGGCCTCCTCCAGGAACGCCGCGCGCCGGACGGCGAACGTCTCGGTGCCGGTCACGCTGTCCACATAGGCAGCTTCCCTGTGCCCGGCGTCGGCCAGGTGCGCCGCCAGCTGGCGTGCCCCGCTGGCCACATCCAGGTTCACGGAGGGTGCGTAGGACTCGAGGCCCGGCGCATCAAGCAGGACAAGGGGCGACGGCGACGCGAGGTCTTCGAGGAACCCGGCGTTGGGTGCGTCCACGAGCAGCCCCGCCGGCCGCAGGGACATCAGCCGCCGGACATCGGCGGCCGCCGGAAACTCGCCGGCCTCGGTAACGGACAGCAGCAGCTGGTACTGCGGCCCCAGCGATTCGCGCACCCCGGCAATCACTTTGGCGAAGAACGGGTTGGAGATGTCCGGCGCCACCAGGATCACAATCGAGCTGACCCCCTTGGCCAGGGAACTGCCGATCCCGTCCACCACGTACCCCAGCTCCGCAATGGCCTCCCGCACCCGGGAAATGTTGTCCTCGGCCACGCGGCCGGCCGTCTTGCCGTTGGCCACCAGCGACACCGTGGCCACCGAAACGCCGGCCCGCGCGGCGACCATCGCCGCCGTCACGCGCCGCGGCCGTGGCCGTTGCTGCTGCACCTGTTCCCCGGAATCCATACTTTGATCGTAGTAGGCGCGGCCGGGCACCGGTCACGCCTTAAAAGGCTGGGCGCGGTGGGAGTGCTGACCTTCCATGCCCCACAAGGCATCAAGCGTTTGACGTGCGCCAATGCTGCCACCCACGTTAAGCGCTTGACGTGAGCCACGAAACCCTGTCATGATCACTCCCGGAATACTCAAGACCCCTGCCCGCAAGGCAGGCCCCAATGACGTGGAGCACCATCGTGGAACCAAATCCCCAAGCGAGCCAGTACCGGACGGGTTCAACAGAACCCCGGAAGATCATCCTGGACTGCGATCCCGGCCACGATGATGCCGTGGCCCTGCTGCTGGCACACGGCAACCCCAACATCGAACTGCTGGCCGTCACCACGGTGGTAGGCAACCAGACCCTCGAAAAAGTCACCCGCAACGCCCTCGCCGTCGGCACCATCGCCGGCATCACCGGCGTCCCCTTCGCCGCCGGCTGCCCCCGCCCGCTGGTCCGCAGCATCGAAACCGCACCGGACATCCACGGCGAGTCCGGCATGGACGGCCCCGCCCTGCCGGAGTCCACCATCGAGCTGGACCCGCGCCACGCCGTCGACCTCATCATCGACACCGTCATGGCGCACGAACCCGGCACCGTCACCCTGGTCCCCACCGCCGGCCTGACCAACATCGCCATGGCTGCCCGCAAGGAACCGCGGATCGTGGAACGGGTCAAGGAAGTGGTCCTGATGGGCGGCGGCTACCACGTGGGCAACTGGAGCGCCGTGGCCGAGTTCAACATCATCATCGACCCCGAGGCCGCCCACATCGTCTTCAACGAGAAGTGGCCTGTCGTGATGGTGGGCCTGGACCTCACCCACCAGGCACTGGCAACCCCGGACGTCGTGGAAAAGATCGCCGCCATCGGCACCACCCCGGCAAGGTTCGTCACCGAGCTGATGGACTTCTTCGCGCACACCTACAAGGACGCGCAGGGCTTTGACTACCCGCCGGTCCACGATCCCTGTGCCGTCGCGTACGTGATCGACCCCAGCATCGTCAGCACCCGCAAGGTCCCCGTGAACATCGAACTTCAGGGCAGCCTCACGCTCGGCATGACCGTGGCGGACTTCCGCGCCCCGGCCCCCAATGACTGCCACACCAGCGTGGCCGTGGACCTGGACCACGCACGGTTCTGGGACCTCGTCACCGACGCGCTGGTCCGCATCGGCGAGCCCGGCGCCAATGCCAAGGCGGACGACGGCGTCAGGCACCAAGGTGCAGACCGCGCCCAAGGCAACGCGTCCGACGTCGAATCCGGCCACAGTGCCCAGCTCACCGCCGGAGGGGTCAAGTAGATGGCCACCGCAACCATGACTGAAACCAAAACCGGACGCGGCAACATCGCCGCCCTCATGACCGCCCTGTTGGCCGCCTGCGTGGCGTTCCAGCTCAACGCCTCCATGCTCAGCCCCGCCCTGGTGACCATGGGCCAGGAACTCAAGGCGGACCAGGCCCTGATCGGGCTCTCCCAGACCTGGTTCTTCACCGCCGCCGCCCTGTTCTCCCTGTTCCTGCCGCGCCTGAGCGACATCATCGGCCGCAAGAAGGTCCTGGTGGGCATGATGCTGCTCATGGCCGTGGGCTCCGTCATTGCGGCGCTCGCCCCGGACATCACCTGGCTCTTCGTGGGCCGCATCATCCAGGGCGTCAGCGGCCCCACCGTCCCGCTCTGCCTCATCATGCTGCGCTCCGCCGTCAGCAACCCCCGCAAGTACGGCACCCTCATGGGCCTGATCACCGCGGTCAACGGCGGCGTGGCCGGCGTGGACTCCTTCGTGGGCGGCTACTTCGCCGAGCACTTCGGCTTCCGCAGCATATTCTGGCTGATGGTGGTCCTGGCCCTCGCGGCCACCGCCCTCATCGTGTTCCTCGCCAACGAGAGCAAGCCCGGCGCCGGCACCCGGATGGACTGGCTCGGCGTGTTCTTCATTGTGGTGGCCGTCGGCGCCCTGCTCACCGCGCTCAACGAAGCAGCCAAGCTCGTGGGCGGCTTCAACTCCGGCACGCTGCTGCTGAGCCTGGCGCTGGTGCTGGTGTCCGCCGCCGCCTTCTTCGCCTTCTGGCGCACCGAACAGCGCGCCGCCCAGCCCATGGTGGAAACGGTGCACCTGCGCCAGCGCGCCACCTGGGCACCGCTGCTCACCACCACCCTGACCATGACCGGCATCTTCGCCGTCATCAACGGCATCGTGCCCGCCTACGTCCAGGCCGCCAGCCCGGGCTTTGGTGTGGGCCCCACCGAAATGTCACTGATGATCCTCACCCCGTACGCCCTGCTGGGCTGGCTGGTGGGCCCGCTCAGCGGCAAGCTCGCCCCTGTCCTTGGCTACACCAAGGTGCTGCGGATCGGGCTCCTGGGCAGCATCGCCGCGCTCGCCGTCATCGCCTTCCTGGGCCTGCACAGCCTGCCCATGATGATTGCCGGAACGGTCTTGCTGGGCATCATGTACGCCGGTACGGTCAACATCATGCTCAACGGACTCGGCGTTGTCCTCTCGCCCGCCGGCAACCCCGGCTTCCTCCCCGGCATGAACGCCGGCGCCTTCAACCTGGGCGCGGGCCTGAGCTTCCTCATCCTGCCCGCCGTGCTGGTGGCGACCTCCGCGCTCGGGGATGCGGCCACGTCGTACCTGACCGTCGTCGTGGTTGGCCTGGCCCTGACCATTGCCGCCTTCGCTGCTTCACTGCTGATTCCCAAGCCGGTTGAGGCCGAGGTGGCCGCATGACCAGCGCGGGCGTTGGGCACCCGGGCCGGATCGTCGTTGTCGGCTCGCTGAACGCCGACCTCACCATCTACTGCGAGCGGCTCCCGCAGCCCGGCGAAACGGTCCAAGGCAACGGCTTCGCCGTGAACCCGGGCGGCAAGAGCGCCAACCAGGCCGTGGCCGCAGCCCGGCTGGGCGGCCATGTCAGCCTGGTAGGCGCCGTGGGGGAGGACGCCAACGGCAACATGCTCGAGGCCTCGGTGGCGGGGGCAGGCGTGGACGTCAGCCACGTGCGCAACTCCAGCGAGCCCACGGGTGTCGCCGTCATTGCCGTTGACGCCCGCGGCGAAAACAACATCATCATCTCCGCCGGCGCCAACGGCACCTTGTCCCCGGCGGACGTGGCCGGCGCCGCGGACGTCCTGGACGGTGCCGCCGTCGTCAGCCTCTGCCTGGAGGTGGCCATGCCCACCGTGCTGGCCGCAGCCCAGGCAGGGCACGACGCCGGCGCAACAGTTCTGCTGAATCTCTCGCCGTACGCGGACATTCCGGCGGAGCTGGCGGAACTGACAGACGTCCTGCTGGTCAACGCGCACGAGGCGGCGCTGTTCCTTGGCCCCGGCGCCTCCGTTCCGGGGGCGGACGCCCACGCGTCGCAATGGGATACGGTCCGGGAGCGGTTTGCCGGGCGCGGGATCCGGCAGGTCCTGGTGACCCTCGGCGCGCACGGATCCGTGGTGCTGGATTCGGAGGCGGCTCCCGGCGCCCAGGTGACCTTCGTGGCGCCCACCCGCGTGGCCGCCGTGGACACCACCGGAGCCGGGGACGCCTTCACCGGAGCGGTGGCGGTGCGGCTGGCCGCGGGCGATGCGCTCGCCGATGCCGCAACTTTCGCCTCCGTGGCCGCCGCCCTGGCAACCACCCGGAAGGGGACGCAGGCGGCGTATCCGGAAGCGGCCGACGTCGAACGCCGCCTCGGTACCGCCTAAACCGGTCGTCTGCTGTCGTTTACGCGCCCCAAAAACGACCGGGACGGAGCAATCGATGGGCTATGCGTGGGCCTGGACCTGCACCGACGCGCGTTCCACGGCAGGGCAGTGGATCTTTGCCGGCCCGCCCGGGGCGGGGTCGATTCCCAGCAGCACCCGGACCCCGGCGGCGCCAAGTTCATAGTGCGGCAGGGCCACGGTGGACAGCGGCGGCCGGAGGTGCGCGGCGATGACTTCCTGGTTGTCGAAGCCCACCACGGCGACGTCCCCAGGGATGGCCAGGCCGTGTTCCCGCAGGCCGTCGTAGAGGCCCATGGCCATGCGGTCGTTGTAGCAGAACACGGCAGGGGCGCCTCGCTGAAGCAGCCCGGCCGTGGCCCGGTAGCCGCCTTCCTGGTCCGGATAGGCCTCCATCACGAGGTCCGGATCGAACGGAATTCCGGCGTTCCCCAGGGCCTGGCGGTAACCTGCCAGCCGCCCGTCCTTGGCCGGTGCCGGAATGGTGGCGTTGATGAACGCAATCCGCCGGTGGCCGTGCGCCAACAGGAGTTCCGTCGCGGAGCGGCCGCCCTGGACCTCGTCCGGAACTACGGCGCGGGCGCCCTGTTCGTTGGAGAAGCAGTTCACCAGGACGAAGTCCGCTTCCCGCAGCGGCGGCGGGATATCCGTCTGGCGGTGGAACCAGGTGGAGTAGAGGATGCCGCGCACCTTGTACTCCAGCATCATGGCGATGGCGTCCTGCTCCAGCTCGCCGTTGCCCTCGGTATTGGCGATGAGCAGCGCGTAGCCGTGCTTCCAGGCCTCATCCTGCGCCCCGTGGATGATCTGGCCGGCAAATGGCGTGGTGGCTACGCCGTCGGCCACCAGCCCAATGAACTTGGACGTCCCGCTGACGAGTGTTTTGGCCATGGCGTTGGGCCGGTAGCCCAGGGTGCGGATGGCGTCCGTGACGCGCCTGCGGGTTTCCTCGGCAATGCGGGCGTCCTTTTTCTTATTGACCACCAGCGATACCGTGGCGGTGGAAACGCCGGCCGCTTCTGCCACCTCGCGAAGGGTCACGGGATGCGGCCGCTCAGGCACCTTTGGCGAGGGGCGCCCTGTTTCCCGCGCGGATGCCTCCGCGCCATTCTCCGTTGAACTCATCTGCCCTCCAGGGTGACGCCTGTGTGTTCCGCGAGCCGGGCCAGCAGGCGGTCCTGGAATTGCGGATCATTGGCGGCCGGGTGCGGGGCCTGCCGGTGCTGGTGGTACCAATAGCAGCCGCTGGACAAGGCTGCCGGGTCGTCACTGGTAGCGAGCCATTCCTGGGTGCGGTGGCCCAGTTCCAGGCTGTCCGGTGCTGAGCGGCCGCCCATCCGGGTGGGCACCCAGCCGGAATCCACCGCGTTGCTGGCGATGTCCGGCGCCAGCCTGGCCACTGCTGCCGACAGTGCCGTGACGTGCAGCTTGGTGGTGGAGTAGGAGGCCGTCGTCGTGCGTCCTGCCCAGTCCAGGCCGTTCAGGCCGGTGTCGCCGCCGCGGTGCATGCCGCTGCTCAGGTAGATAAGGCGGCGGGGTCCGGGGATCAGCGCCGTCAGGAGGTACGGGGCCACAACGTTCACCGGCAGCAGCGCCGCGCCGCTGAGGACGCCGGCGTTGTGGATGACGGCGTCCAGCCGGCCGATTCGGTTGGCGTCGGCCGCGATCTGCCGGACTCGGCCTGGGCCGCGAGGTCCCCGACAATGCACTGTGCCCCGCGGTCCAGCAGGTGCTGTACCGCGGGGATCCGCTGCGGGGACCGCGCGTGCACGATCACGTCGTGTCCGTCCCGCAGCAGCGTGTCCGCTGTTGCCAGGCCGAGCCCTACGGTGGATCCGGTAATGAAGACGCGTGCCATGCGGGGGCCTTCCTGATAAGTGGTGGTTCCCTACGCTACCCGCGCCGGGTCAGCCGCGCTTTCGGCCCAGGATCAGGGCCAGCACGCCGCCAAAGACCACAAGCACCACGCCCACGCCCAGCAGTCCGGAGTTGACGCCAGTGTTCGGCGCGGTTCCCGGTTCTGGGGCGCTGGGTGCTGCGTTGGCAGCTGCCTCCCCAACGTGCGCGCGGCCCGTTGCGGCTGCGGCGTGGTCAATGGAAAGGGAGATCGGTGCTGGCGCCGGGGTGGCGGCGGCGTTGGCGGCTGCGCCGTTGGCGCCCAGCAGGCCGCCTGCGATTACGGCGCTGAGCAGGCATCCTCGGATAGTGCGGTGCATCATTTGGGGTTCTCCTGAAAGTTGGATCGGGCCTACTGCTTAGCCCGGGACTGGCTCGTTAGCGCTGGGACGCTGAAGGCCTCAACTAGTCAGGGGATGATCCGGGATCGAAGGACACCGGTGGCATGGCCAGGGGCGAACCGCCTTGGACGCTGGACGGGCCGGCCTCGGGGATCTGCAGGGTATGGGGCGCGAGCCATGCGGGCAGGCCCGAACCATTGCCGCTGGTTGAACCGCTTCCGCCGGCAGCGGTGCCGGGCGGCGCGTCAAGGGGCCCTTGCATCGGCGTGTTGTGCGGTTCCGCCCCCGGCAGTTGGGGCGCGCCGGCGGCGTGCACGGGCTGCAGGGTGAGCGGCGGGCCGTTGCCGGGCAGCCGTTCGTGGAGGGGCAGGAGTTTAGGGCCGGCCAGGGCTGAACCCGGCGCAATGCCCGTGGGCGCAGCCACCGATGCGGCTGCCCCAGCGGGTGCTCCCCCTCCGGGCGGCGGGGCGTCGGCAGCCGGCGGGAGGGTCGCTGCGGCCGGCTGTTCTCCGGCCGCCACGGGCGCAGGCAAGGGGACGGCGCTGAGAACAGGGTCAAGGACCGGGGCCAGTGGTTTGGCCAGTGGTTCGAGGACCGCGCCGGCCACCGGAACCACGGTCCCGCCAACAACACGGTCCACGGTGCCCAGGGCCGGATCCACTACCGCGGCTATGGATCCTTCCGGCGCGACAGTGCGAGACCGGCGCCGTCGGGCTCTACTGTTCCGTGCCGTCACCCGCAATCGTCGAAATGATCGGCCACGCCGCCTTCGATTTCGTCATCCTTGATACGGAGCATGCGCTTGTGGGGGACTCCGAGCTCGCCGCGCTCCTGCGGGCCGCCGAGGCGGCAGGCCTCGATGCGCTCGTGCGCGTGCCCGAGGGGGACCATGGGGCCATCCTCCGTGCGCTCGACGCCGGCGCGGCGGGCGTCGTCGTGCCTCACGTCCGGCGCCGGGCCGACGTCGACGCGGCGATCCGTGCGGCGCGGTACTTCCCGGACGGCATGCGCTCGCTCGGCGGCGGGCGGGCGGCAGACTACGGGGTGGGCGATCCCCGCGACGTCATCCGCCGGGCCAACGCCGAGGTGGTCCTGGCCGTGCTCATCGAGGATCGCGACGGCGTTGAGGCGATCGAGGAGATCCTCACCGGCGGAGGGGTCGACGTCGTCCTGCCGGGACCCGGGGACCTGTCCCAGTCCTACGGGGTTCCGTGGGAGACACGGCACCCGCTTGTCCGCGCGGCCGTCGAGGCGATCCACGAGGCGTGCCGGCTGCACGCCGTCCCGTTCATCCCCATGACCACCAACCCCGAGGCACACGCACGCTGGCGCGCAGCCGGGGCCAAATCGTTCGTCCTCGGCGACGCCCAGGACCTGGCTGCCCGGTCCATCCTCGACCAACGCGCCATGGCGGAGCAGCCGAAGTAAGCGGCTTCCGACTGTTCTGAATCAGCTGCGTCCCGGCAGCATTATTGGTAGCGTGGGGACTGGACCGGCTCGGCCGGTCAATACACCTAGGACGCCCCGGTTTCGCGGACAAGCGACATCTCAAAGCACTGCTGGAAGCGCACGAGGCCGACGGCCAGAAAACGTCCCGTTCAAGGTTCATCAAACAGACGCGCCGGGCCAGCGACTCATGCCACCCCATCAATCGGAACAGCTGATCGATTGCTGACACTTTGGCGGGCAGCTCAACGACAAACCGGTCAGAACAGGCACTTTCTACAGAGAATGATCAAGGACATCACCAGCACCTTCGTGGTCCGCGTGACCGGGGATTCCATGGAAGGAGCAGGCATCAGCGATGGCGACGAGCTGATCGTCAACCGCGCTCTTGAACCCAAGGACGGGTCCGTGGTGATCGCGGTGCTGGACGGGGAACTGACGGTCAAACGCCTGCGCATCACCGCCACCGGCGCGGTGCTGCAGGCAGAGAACCCAAAGTACCCGGACATCCGCGTACCCGCACTGTCCGAGCTCACCATCTGGGGCGTGGCCACCCGGTGCCTGCATCATGTCTAGGGGGAGCGGTGCCTAAGCCAGTCCCCATGCGGCAGATGCCGCAAATCGCGCACGTGGACGTCAACTGCTTCTACGCCTCCGCCGAGCGCGCCTTCGACCCCTCGCTGGAAGGCCGCCCCCTGGTGGTGCTGTCCAACAACGACGGCTGTGCGGTGACACGCTCCCCCGAGGCGAAGGCCCTTGGCATCGCTACCGGCGAACCGTGGTTCAAGCTCGCACCGAGGGCCAAGGAGTGGGGCCTGGTGGCCAAGTCCAGCAATTACGAGCTGTACGGGGACATCAGCTCACGGGTCATGGAACTGCTGGGCAGGTATTCGGCATGGTTGGAGGTATACAGCATCGACGAGGCCTTCCTGGGCGTGAAGGGCGGCCCGGACGACCTCCTGGTCCTGGGCCGCCGGATGAAAGAGGCGGTGCGGCGGCATGTCGGGGTGCCGGTCTGCGTGGGCATCGCCCCCACCAAGACCCTGGCCAAACTCTGCAACAAATGGGCCAAGAACAATCCCGCTTTCGGCGGCGTCTGCCTCTGGGAGGCGGTACCGGCTGACGTCCGGGAACTCCTGATGACCCGGTTGCCTGTGGACGAGATCTGGGGCATTGCCGGCCGGTTGACCAGACGGCTCAACGTGCTGGGAATCTTCACGGTCCAGGACCTTGTCAGTGCGGATCCGGTCATGATCAGGGACAAGTTCTCGGTGGTGCTGATGCGCACCGTCCTGGAACTGCGGGGCACGCCCTGCATCCCCATGGAGGAAGAGCGCATCGGCCGGGACCAGCTGATTTTTTCCCGCTCCTTCGCCACTCCGGTAACAACAGCCGCCGGGCTCCGGGAGGTGTTCAGCGTTTACGGGCAGCAGGCCAGCGCCAGGCTGTCCAAGCACGGCCTGCAGGCAAAGGTCCTGACGGCCTTCGCTGCCACCTCGCCCTTCCGGGACAACGAGCAGGCCTATCCGTCGGTGTGCGTCCCGCTGCCCATGCCCACCGCGGACCCGCTCCTGCTCACCCGGGCGGCGCACGCACTGCTGCCAAACATCAGGGAAGGGCTGAAGTACGCCAAGGCGGGCCTGATGCTCACCGACCTTCGGCCCACCGGCAACCAGCCACCGCTGGAGCCGTTCGAGAACCGGCACGAGGAGCGCGGCATCGGATCCCTGCTGGAACATGTGAGCCATCGCTTCGGGCGCGGCTCAATCGGGCTGGGACATGCGGGAATCAAATCGGGCCTGGACTGGTCCATGAAGCGTGGCATGCGCTCGCCCCGGTACACCACGCATTGGGACGAGCTCCCCGTGGTCAAGGCGGCATGAGGCCCGGTTTTCCGCCGCCGGCCGGGGGCGGGCGGCGGAACCTGTTCGCGCACTAGGCCCGGGACCTGTTTTGAATGAAGTGGAAGATGAGGACGACCACTGCGATGACCAAAAGGATGTGGATGAGGCCGCCGCCGATATTTGCGAGCAGGCCGAGGAGCCAGAGAACGGCGATGATAATAGCGATCCAAAGCAACATGAGAATCTCCTACATTGTTTTTCGTTCGAATTGCTGATTGTTCAAGCCGGCGCTGCACCAAAAGCCGGCCGTAAGGAATCCACCCCTGCCTCTCGCTCCGGGCCCCCATGCCACATCTGTTCTTCACGCCCATATGACGTGATGGTTATCACCATATTTCAGGAAGGGCCAGCTGGAAACGGCATACCAAATGGAAATGGGAACGTGTCTCATCACCTCGCATCCGAGGGGCGGCGGATAAGACGTTCCGGGACGTTTCTTGACCCTCCGCGACGCTGCATTACGCATCCGGGTCGCCCCGTGAACCCCCGCTACGGGATTGATTGTGGGACGGCCGGGCCATTCGTAATCTCGTCTCAGCATCCGCCCCAGCAGAGGAGTCCCCATGGCCGACCAGCAGGACAAGAATTCGCAGAACCAGCAAAGTACAACCCGCATCGTTGCCGGGCAGGCAGCGGGATCCACACGCCCGTTCGGCCTGAAAATCGGCATCGCGGCAGCCGTCCTGGCCCTGATCGGCGGGGGTGCCGCCGTCGCGTCCGCCGTCAACAACGGCAGCACTGCACCAGCAGCCGACGTGGCGCCCACAGGCAACCCGGCGGCCGAGCTCAAGCTTGGCTACTTTGGCAACGTCACCCACGCCCCGGCCCTGGTGGGGGTCAGCAAGGGATTCATCGCCGATGAACTGGGCAGCACCAAACTCAGCACCCAGGTGTTCAACGCCGGACCCGCCGCCATCGAAGCGCTGAACGCCGGCGCCATCGACGCCACCTACATCGGGCCGAACCCGGCCATCAACTCCTACGTGAAGAGCCAGGGCGAATCCGTCAACATCATCGCCGGCGCCGCCGCCGGTGGAGCGCAGCTGGTGGTCAAGCCGGAAATCACCTCCCCCGCAGACCTGTTGGGCAAGACCCTCGCGTCGCCGCAGCTCGGCGGGACCCAGGACGTGGCCCTGCGTGCGTGGCTTGCCACCCAGGGCTACAAGACCAACGTGGACGGCAGCGGGGACGTGGCCATCAACCCCACCGAGAACGCCCAGACCCTGAAGCTGTTCCAGGACGGCAAGCTCGACGGCGCGTGGTTGCCTGAACCATGGGCGTCACGGCTGGTGCTGACCGCCGGAGCGAAGGTCCTGGTCGATGAAAAGGACCTGTGGGATGGCAAACTGTCGGGCAAGCCGGGCGAGTTCCCCACCACCATCCTGATCGTGAACCGGAAGTTCGCCGCCGACCACCCGGACACCGTCAAGGCACTCCTGAAGGGGCATGTGAAGTCGGTCGATTGGCTGAACAGCGCTTCAGCCTCCGACAAGGCCACCGTCATCAATGCAGCACTGAAGGAAGCCGCCGGCGCCGAACTGAAGGCTGACGTCATCGACCGTTCACTGAAGAACATCGTGTTCACCGTGGACCCGCTCGCCGGAACCTACCAGAAGCTCCTGGCCGACGGCGTGACTGCCGGAACCACCAAGCAGGCGGACATCAACGGCATCTTCGACCTGCGGGCCCTCAACAGCGTCTCGGACGGGAAGACCTCCGCCGCCGGGCTCGGCAAGGAATAACCATCGTCGGCCGCTCCGTACCTGCCGTTTTGGGCCGTCAGAACGACAGGCACGGAGCAATCGATTCCTGCGGAAATCCTGTGCATTTCCGGCCCTGAGGCTCGGGAGCACGCCACTAGGCTATGGAGGTTGGCCCGTGGGGGGCCGCGGGAGCCGGGGGGATGCCAATGCATGGTTACGGGAAGAGCAGCAGGTCAAGGCCGGACATCCCCGGCGAACTTGCCCCACCCAATGTTCGGCGTTCCCCCAGCGGACGGATCCCGCAATGGGCCATCGATGAGGCATTCGGCAAGGCGGAAACACCTCCTCCATGGCGCCCCGGGCCTCCCCGGCCTCAACGGAAGACGTTCTGGGCCTGGTCAAGGAAGCGAGGGCGGCCACAACGGTCGATGCAGTTCAAGACCCTGCTGGGGATCGTCCTGGTTGTCTGCTTGTACTTTTCACCGGCGCTCTTCGACCGCTTGGTTCTTCCGGTCGTGGCCCCCTATTTGCCGGGGGCGAAAATGCCGCCGCCGGGATACGAAGCCGCTTCGGCGCCCTTGGGCACGCCGCCGGCAAGCACAGGCTCCACGGCCTTTGTCCTCCAGGAGTCGCCGAGAGCAACCCAGCCCCTCATCGCCTACGACCCGTGCCGCCCGGTTCATTACGTTGTCCGTCCGGACAACGCGCTGCCAGGTGGCGACGTCCTGATCCGGGAGGCTGTGGCAGCAGTCTCCCGGGCCTCGGGGCTCCAGTTTGTCGACGACGGGCCGACGACGGAAGCGCCGTCGGATGACCGTTCGGCCTTCCAGCCGGACCGCTACGGAAAGCGGTGGGTGCCGCTTCTCATTGCCTGGTCGACGCCTGCTGAGACCCCCGGCCTTGCAGGGAATGTGGCCGGCCTCGGCGGGAGCGCCTACGTGGAGGTCGCCGGCCAGCCGCTGGTCCTCGAAGCAGGGCAGGTGCGCCTTGATGCCCCTGACCTTACCGGCATCATCGCCGGCAGGCCGGACGGGGCGGCTGAGGTGCGCGCCATCATCATGCACGAGCTCGGACACGTGCTGGGCCTGGACCACGTCAATGATCCCACCCAACTGATGTACGCCGAGAACATGGGCGTCAGGGACTTCGCTGCCGGTGACCGCGCGGGGCTTGCCCTGCTGGGCAGCGGACCGTGCGTCCCGCAGCTCTAGGACCTCTAACCCTCCGAGGCCTCTGCCGCGTGCAGCTCCTCCCGGGTGGGCGGGTTGGCGCCCGGGCGGGACACCGTGACTGCCGCGGCACGGGCGGCATGTTGCAGGAGTTCGGAGAGTCCCTCGACGGGAAGGTCACGCAGATCCTGCCGGTTCTGGGCGCCGTCCAGCTCCCGGTCCACCAGGCCGGACAGCAGCGCCGCCATGAAGGAATCCCCAGCCCCCACGGTGTCCGCCACCTCCACCCTGGGCGCAGGAATGGCGGCTTCGCCGGCACGGCACACGCCCCACGGGCCGTCCGCACCGCGGGTGACCACCACCATCGCCGGACCTTCCTCCCCGCCCAGCGCCAGCCACTTGCGTGCCGAATCCAGCACATCCTGTCCCGGGTAAAGCCAGGCCAGGTCCTCGTCCGAGGCCTTAACGACGTCGGACAACGTGACGAACTTTTCCGCCTGGCGCCGGGCAAAGTCCACGTCCGTGATGATGCTGGGGCGACAGTTGGGATCGAAACTGATGGTGGCGGACGGGTGCGCGTATTCGACGGCGGCGAGCACCTCGGTGGCACCGGGCGCCAGCATGGTGGCAATGGAGCCGGTGTGCAGCAGGGTGGTTCCCTGCAGCATGAAGCCAAGCCGGTCTGCCAGGTGCGGCAGCTCCCAGGCGAGGTCGAAGGTGTAGGTGGCGGCGCCGTCGTCGTCAATCAGTGCGGTGGCCACGCTGGTGGGCAGCTCGTCCGGGGGCATCGGCAGCATGACGGAGCTGGCGCGCAGGTGCGCCGCCACCGAGTCGCCGTACGCGTCCCGGCCGTAACGGCCGATGAACTGCACCGGGTGGTCCAGCCGGGCCAGGCCCACCGCGACATTCAGGGGGCTTCCGCCCACGTGGGCCTCGATTCCGGAAGCGCGCTGGACAACGTCAACAAGGCCTTCGCCGATCACTGTGAGCATGGTCATACTCTGCCAGAAAGAGGCCGGCGTCAGCAGTTCGTGTCAGCCGAGCAGCTTTCCAGCCAGTTCGCGGCACGTCACATAGGCCTCCGCGGCGGGATCGATGAGCGCGAAGTGGTCCCCCGGCACCGTGATCAGCCGTGCCGGGACGGGTCCGGAACGGCTGGCGTCCACGTACGTTGTGGACATGACCAGGGGAACATCATCGTCTTCCGCCGCGTGGGCGGCGAAGACGGGAACGTCCAGCGGCAGCGCTGTCATGGGGTCGGCCATGCGGTGGCGCCCGGGGAAGTCCGACGACGGTCCGCCCAGCAGGTTGCCCACGGCGCCGTTGCTCAGGCCCAGCCTCTCGGCTTCGGCAAGGTTCAGCACGCCGGACTGGCTGACCACCCCGGTGAGGCGGACGCCGTTGTTCGTGTCCTCCACTTGGCGGGCGTCCGCCCCGAGCCCCTCCAGCCGGTCCCTGCCCGCCGCCCACACTGCCAAGTGGCCGCCGGCGGAATGGCCCAGCGCCACCACTTTGCCCAGGTCCAGCGAGTGCGGTTCTGCGAGCGCGGCAAGCTTGTCGATGCCCGCGAGGATGTCCCGGAAGGTCCCCGGCCAGCCTCCGCCGTTCCCGGCACGGCGGTACTCCAGGTTCCAGGCGGCCATGCCATGCTCCGCCAGGTCCCTCGCCAGCGGCTCCCCCAGTTCGGCGCCGTACGTGGGGCGCCAGTAGCCGCCGTGGATCACCACCACAACGCCGCGGTGCTTTCTGCCCGCAGGAAGATCCGGCAGGAAAAGCTCGCCCCACTGGCTGGGGTCCTGGCCGTAGTCATAGCGGTGGCGTTGCACCCTGCCGAGACTACATCCGTCCTTGGGAAGCGGCCTCCTGTCACACTGGCCGCCCGGGCCTCGAAAACTGGGCCAGTCCGGGCGTCCTGCCGGGTTTCCGTTTAGCCAGCCACATTTATGGGCACCATTCCTGGCATGGAAGAGGCTGAAGCAACAACCCGGGGATCCACTGTCGAGGACTGGACGCGTGCACTGGCGGAGTCCACGGGTTCACCGGGTGGGGGCGCGGGTACCGGCCTGATGCTGGCGGTGGCAGCATCACTGACGTCGATGGTGGCCGGCTACAGCGCTGGCGAGGACGACGGCGGGAAGCCGGCGGAGATACGGACCCGCGCACAGGCGCTTCGCCGGGAAGCCCTGCAGCTGGCTGATGACGACGCGTCCGCCTCCAAAGCCTTCGGTGCTGCCTTCCGGCTGGAACCGGGGCCGGAACGGGACGGGGCAGTCCGCCGTGCGTCGCTGGAAGCTGCAGCCTCGTCGGCTGTCCTTGGCGAGCGGGCCATCGAAGCCATCGACGATCTCGCCTGGCTGGCGACCAAGGGCAACCGTTCATTGGTTGCGGACGTTGTTGTTGCGTTCGGCGCCCTCCGGGCCGCGGTGGCAGGCGCCCGCACGAATGTCAGCTTCGACCTTGGCTCCCTGCGCTCCACGGGAGACAGCCTGGATACGGTGCGTCGACAGCAGCCGGACCTGTGGGCCGCGGTCCAGAAACTCAACGGAGCCATGGACCGCATTGACACCCTAACCGCGGACATTGACCACCGGGCCGCCCCGACGGACTCAGCCTGAGCTGTTGGACTCTGCCGCAGGGCTGTGCTTATTGTGGGCAGCATTGTTTGCAGGTGAGTCCGGGGGGAGGCGTACGGCATGGAGCCAAAACTCAATGCGTGGACCTTCCTCCGCCCCCTTTTGCTCGCCGTGGCGGCAGCAGCTGCATGGATCGCACTGTCCGCTGCGGGCGCCTCCGCTGATTCCGCCGCCCACAATGACCCACTCCTGGCTGCTGCCCCGCCTGCCGTGGGAGGGATCGCTACCGCAGTTAGCCAGCAGGCCCGGGATGCCCTGGAACCCATACCGGCCGGGACTGCCAGCAAGCCTGCCCCAGCGCCTGAAACAGTGCCATCCCTTCAAGCGGCCGCCAAGGACGCCACCGCTCTGGCCGACCACGTGAAAGATGCTGTTCCGGTGGTCGACGAGGAGTCGAGCGAGCGGGCGGGGGCGGGGCATGGCGCCTCCTGGGGCGGCTAGAGGTCTGTACAGACTCAAGTTGTAATACGGCAAACTTTTATGCGCAAATTACGTAGGCGTGATGAAGGACACGCTCCTGCGGGTTTGACAGGGTGGCTTCGGGGCAATTTAGCTTAGCCTTACCTAAGCTTTCTTCCTGCCCCCTATGGAGCCTCTGTGTGCCTCTACCTGACAGCCCTCAACCCGACCGACGCGCTCACGCATGGCTTCCTGCCCGCGGCGGCCCGATTCGGCCACGACGTTGTGGTCCTCACCGACGATCCTGAAGCTCACCGTGCTGCCTATGCGGATGCACCCTTTTCGCCTGCCGCCGTCGAACTTGCCGAAGTGAAGGACCCTGGCGCTCTCGCGGCGACGGTCCTTGGACTGCAGGCGCGGTTCGGCCGGGCCGCAGGTCTCCTGAGCAACAGCGACCACCTCCAGGCGGCGACTTCCCTCGCGGCCGAGTTGCTCGGCCTTCCCGCCAAGGACTGGCGTGCCGCGCTGCGTTGCAAGAACAAATTCCTCACGCGCCAGAGACTCGCGGAGGCAGGCCTCGACACGGTCGCTTCGGCTCAGCTGTTCCCAGGTGAGGACGTTGAAAAGGTCGCCGCACACTTGCCGTTCCCCGCCGTCGTCAAGCCCCGCGAGGGCGTTGCAAGCGAAGACGTAGTCCTTGTCAAGGACCTCGCCGCCCTCGCGGCCACGGTTAGCAGCATCCGTTCGCGCCGGCCGGCCACGACCCTCATCGTCGAGGAGTACCTCCCGGGCGAACTCCATACCTTCGAGACGCTCGGCGACGGCCAATCCATGCACGTCCTCGGTTCCTGGCACACCTCGCTCGGGCCACCGCCGTTCTTCACCGAGTCGCGGCGCGACTGGGAGCCGGAGCTTCCGGAACCGGTGGTGCAAAATCTCCTCGACCAGCTCTCGGCGCTCGGGGTTGGTTTTGGCGCCTGCCACACCGAATTCGTCCTGCAGGGCAACCGGGCGCGCATCATCGAGGTCAACTACCGCCTCATCGGTGACACGATGGACCTCATCTACTCGGAGGTGCTCGGCGTGGACCTCTTCGAGCAGGTCATCCGGATCCACACGGGCGAAGCGCTCCCGGAGGGCCTGCCCGAGCCGGCAGCCCTGGACCGTCGCGCGCACCTCCGGTACGTGACCGCAGACCGGCCCGGCATTCTCCTCGACGCACCTGGCGAAAGGAGCGAGGAACTGCCGCACGGCGTACGGCTCCGGCACCGACGCCTGCGCGGACTCGGCGTTACGGCCCCACTCCACGGCACCAATCGCGACTATCTCTCAGTGATCCACGCGATCGGCCCCCGATCCGCGCCGGTGCACGAGGCTGTCGAGCGTTTCATCGCAGACAACACCTGGGAAGTCCGGGCATGAGCGCAACTGCCCTGTCCCGCGTTGATGCGGCGCCTGCACCCACGGAAGAAGCCGCACCCATGGGAGAAGTCTCGGCCCTGGTCTGCCGTGTGGTTGATGCTCTCCTGCGCGAAGACCACCTCGGAATCCAGTCCGCGGGCCGGCTCGTTCACGAGCCGAAAAACGACCGCCGCGGGTGGCCGTGGTGGACCGCGCCGCTGCCGGGCGAGCGTGTCCTGCACCTTCCCGTCCGGCCCGACGGCTTCCTTGCCGAGTATCGCCTCGCGGAGCCGTTCGTGCTCGTCGAGGATGCCACCGGCTCGGTGGCCGCCGCCGAAACCATCGACGCCATCCTCACAGTGCTCGCTCCGCTCAACGACGCCGAGGCCGAGGCCGGATGGGCAGACTTCACCGAGGAATGCCTCCAGAGCGCTGACATCGTCTCGCTCCACGAGGCAGAGTTTGCCCGCCTCACCGCCCAGGCGCAGGACAGTGGCATTGACGACGGCGGACGGCGCGGCTTCCCCGGACTCCTCCGCCACGAGGCCGCAGCCGCTCTCCGGGACCACCCCGTGCACCCGACCGGCCGCTGCCGCTGGGGTCTCAGCGAGGACGAGGTCCGCGCCTACGCGCCCGAGTTCCAGCCGGAGTTCCGCCTCGCCTGGACACTCGTCCCCCGAAGCGAGCTGAATTTCTCGACCTCCCTTGGAGCAGGCCTCCCCGCATGGTGGCCTTCGCCAGCCGAACTCGGGGTGCCCGAACAGGAAGGGCGGGACCTCGTGGCGCTTCCCGTGCACCCGCTGACCGTCTCCCGGGGTGAGGTGACCGTCGTCGATCATCCCGGCCCGCTCGTGGTTCCGACGCTCTCGACCCGCACTGTGGCCCTCGTCAACGAGCCGGCAACGCATCTCAAGCTGCCCCTGCCGACGGCGTCGCTCGGACGCCGCAACCGGCGGACCATCAAGCCCGGGACCCTCGCGGGCGGGGAGATCATGCAGGGCGTCCTCGCGGAGGTCCTCGAGCGCGAGCCCCAACTCGCGCAGCGCATCCTCCTCGCGGACGAATCGCGCTGGGCCGACAGCGGCAGCGATCTGCATGCGGTGCTCATCCGGCGCTACCCTCTCTCCGTGGCCGGCGACGTCCTGGCCCCCGTCGCCGCGCTCCTGGCGCCGGCCCCCGGCGATCCGGGCAGGCGCGTCCTGGACCAGCTTGCCGCCGAGGCCGGCCAGTCTGCCGAGGAATGGCTCGACGCCTACACAACCCTCCTGTTCGACTGGCACGTGGCCCTGTGGCTCCGCTACGGGATCGCCCTCGAGGCCCACCAGCAAAACATCACGGTCGCGCAGGGGCCGGACGGCCTGCGACTCGTCTACAAAGACAACGACACTGCCCGCATCGACTGCGCGCGGGCATCCGCCGCGCTCGGCCGCCCTGTTCGGCCCGAGGACTTCAGCGACGCCCGGATTGCCGTGCAGGACGGCGCCGAGCTCGCGGACATGTTCACCACGATCACGCTGCACCTGTGCACCGCAGCCCTCATCGTCGAGGCCGCCGGCGGCGACGAGGCCGCCCGGGCCGCGATGTTCAAGCGCGCCCGGGCCCGGCTCTTGGAGGCCTGCGAACGCTGGACCGACCCCTCCCAGGCCTCGTCCCTGGCCGCCGCGGACCTCCTCCGCGCGCGGATCCTCAATGCCGAGCGACTGCCCATCAAGGGCATGCTGACAGCGGGGACACTCCTGCCCAAGGAACGCCTCGGGTGTGCAGACATCAACAAGTTCTACCTCCGCACCGGACCGAACTATCTGGCAGCCCCGGACTTCACGGCCGCTCCGGGCCGTGCGGCGGCAAGCACGTGAACACCATCCACCGCCGCCACGTGCTAGGGATCGCCGCCGCCCACTGCGCCTCGGCTTTCGCAGCCCTTGGCCTGCCGCCGTACCTCGGTGTCCTGCTCCCGCAGCTCGGCGACCCTTCGGCCCGCTGGGCCGGTGTCCTTTACGTGGTCCCGACACTCTTCGCGGCGCTCTCGGCAAGCATGTGGGGGAAGCTTGCGGACCGCTTCGGACCCAAGCCGCTTCTCGTTCGGGCCCAGCTGGGCCTCGCCGCCGCGTTCGGCCTCGCCGCGGTGGCGCAGGACCTGCCGACGCTCGTCCTCGCCCTTGTCGCCCAAGGTGTTCTCGGCGGGACATACTCGGCAAGCACCGCCTACCTCGCTTCAGGCCTCACTGGCGAGCCGCTCACCCGTGCGCTGGCCCTCATGCAAGGTTCAGCGCGAACGGCGCTGGTCGCGGCCCCGGTTCTTGCGGGCCTGCTCGCCGGCGTCCTGGACGTGCGGCAGATGTACGGCCTCGCAGCCCTCCTGCCGCTCGGCGCGGCGCTGGGGATGCTGCGCATGCCGGCCCCTGTGCGCTCCGACGCCGTCCGGCCCCACAGAGCCGGACCGGCGACGACGGACGGCGACGGCGCCCCCCGGCGCACCATCACCCTTGCCGGTCTGTGCATGGCAGAAGCAGGGTTCGTCCTGGTGACGGTATCGACCTACCCCTACTTCGTGCCCTTAATGCACCTCGTGGCCCCGTGGCTTCCGGCATGGGCACCTGGGGTCCTGTTCGCGGCCCCGCACGTCCTGTACCTCGCCTTCGCGGCCCTGGCCCTCCGCGTCATGCAGAGGCGGGCACGAACCGGCCTCACGATCGCCTACGCGGCAGCGGCGGCGTCTGCCATCATACACGTGGTTCCGGTCTTCGTTCCCGGCCCGGGAACCCTCGCGTGGCTCGTTGCCGGGAGGCTGCTCCTGGGCGTCGCGCTTGCCGTGGGCCTTCCCGCCCTGTCCCTGCTCGCCGCGGAGGCTGCGCCCCACCATCCTCCCGGCCGGCTGTTCGGGCGTGTCGAGACAAGTTCCAAGTCCGGAGCCGTCCTCGCCGGCGGTGCGGCCTCGGCGCTGGCCACACTTGCACCAGCTGCCCTCGGGCCCGCAGCCCCGCTCGCCGTACCCCTGGCCGCCGGCGTCGTCCTCGCTTGCGCCGCGCGCCGCCTGACCACACCCCGCACCATCCTTTCCCACAAAGTCCCCGTCCCCGTTCCCGATCGGAGCTTCACGTGAGCCCTGCAGTCCTCAGCCCATCCCGTCTCCACTCGGACGCCGACCTGGCCTCAGCGCATGGCCTCCTCGGCTGCCTGGTCCGCGAAGTTGCAGGCCCAGACAGTCAGACCGTCCTTAGCGATGGCTACCTCCTGGTTCACCTCGCCCACATCAGCGTCCACCTCCGGGCCCGCGTGGCCCGCGTCTCCGCCGTGGCCATGCACCGCTTCGAAGGCCCGGTGGAGCTCCTCGCCAACGGAAAATGGGCCCCCATCGACCTTGAAGTGCTCGCCTCGCTCACCACCGACGAGCTGACGGCGCGGACCGGGACCCCCAACCCGGAGTTCAAGGACCAGGTATGCGCGAGCCGGGACTCGCTTGCCGACATCCTCGCATGGCGGCCGCTGGAGCCCACCCGCGCCGTAGCCTCGGGCGCCGCCGAATTCCTCGACTCCGAGCAGGCCCTGATCGGGGGCCACCCGCGGCACCCGTCCCCGAAGTGGCGTTCCGGAGAACCCGCCAAGTGGCGGAATTTCTCTCCCGAAACCCGCACCGCGTTCCGGCTGCGGTGGCTCGCAGTCCCGGATGCCTTCGTGGTGGAGCACGCGGAAGGAGGCAGCTTTGACGAGCACTCGATGAGCGGACGGTTGCTTGACGGCAGCGCAGTGCCCGCGGGCCACCGCGCGGTCCCCGTCCACCCGTGGCAGTTCCAGATGCTCTCAGAGGACCCGGAACTGGGCCCCGTGATCGCGCGGGCCCTCGCCGAGGGCGCCCTCGTGGACCTCGGAGAGGTCGGCCTGCCGTTCCACCCGACGGCCAGCGTGCGTACGCTCTACCAGCCGGAAACGGATGTCTTCCTCAAGACCAGCCTCAACGTGCGCATCACGAACTGCCTGCGCAAGAACGCGGCCTACGAGCTCGCCGGCGCCGTCGCCCTCACCGGGCTCCTCGCGGACACCATGGCCGCAGTGCAGACCGCCAGCCCCGGCTTCGGACTCCTCCTCGAGCCCGCCGCGCGCAGCGTACAGCTCCCCGAACACCTCGGCACCAACGACCAGCGGCTGGCCGTGCTGGAGGGTTTCGGGAGCATCGTCAGAAGCGGTCTTCGGAGCGCGGCGGGAGGAAGCTCCAGGGTGCACGTCATGGGCAGCCTCGCCGTCACCTCCCCCGACCCCGCAGGGACGCCGACGCGCCTCGCCGACCTCGCCCCGGCGAACGGCGCCGGCGCGAGCCGCGCCCGCTGGGCCCGCGATTGGTGGGAGCGGTATGTCGGCCTGCTCGTGCCGCCCGTGCTGCGCCTGTGGGCCGAACACGGGATCGTACTCGAGCCGCACCTCCAGAACGTGCTCGCGGTGCTCGATCCGGACGGTCTGCCCCGCAAGGTCCTTGCCCGGGACCTGGAGGGCACCAAGCTCATCGCATCCCGGCACGCCGAGACGCTGGCCGCGCTGCCTCCCGAGGTGGCCCGCGGTGCCGCCTACGACGAGGAGCGCGGCTGGAACCGGATCGCCTACTGCCTGTTCGTGAACAACCTAGCGGAAGTCGCGGGCGCCCTCGCCGACCTTGTGCCGGAGGACCACGGATTCGAGGACACGCTCTGGGCTCTCCTGGGGGATGTTCTCGAGCACGTGAGCGAGGAGTGCTGCCGGCCGGCCAGGCTGCGCGCGCTCCTGGCGGGGGTCCCGCTCCCGGCAAAAACGAACATGCTGATCCGCTGGCAGCGCGCCGCCGACCGGCACGCCGGCTACGTCCCGTTCCCCAACCCATTCGGCACCGCCCTTCCGGAGGAAACACTGTGAGCCTTACTGCCCTTTATCGAACGGCTGCGGTCCCGGTCACCAATCCAGTGCTCGATGCTGTGCACAGTGCGGCCGCCGAGGAAAGCCTGCCCGCGTACGTGTACGACGTCGGCCACCTCTCCGGGCACCTCAGCCGGATCCGGGCCGGACTCGCGCCGGCCGGACCGAACCTGGGCCTCCTGCACGCGGTCAAGGCCAACCCCGATGCCGGCCTCCTCGAGGTCATCGCGCGGCACGTGGACGGCCTTGAGGTTGCGAGCGGCGGCGAACTCGCCCACGTCCGCAAGCTCCTGCCCGACGTGAAACTAGCGTTCGGCGGGCCGGGCAAGACGGATGCCGAGCTCGCCGCGGCGCTCGGGGCCGGCGTCGACCGCTTCCATGTCGAGAGCCGGCGCGAGCTTCACCGGCTCCAACGGCTCGCCCGGGAGCGCGGCGTGGTCGCCTCGGTGCTCCTGCGCTGCAACCTCCCGCTCGAAGGCACCGGCGGAGCCGCCGGGGCGGCCCTCATGATGGGCGGCACCCCCAGCCCGTTCGGCATGGACCCCGAGGCAGCCGACGCCGCCGCGGCAGACCTCTCGCGGCTCGACGCGGTCCGTTTCGTCGGGATCCATGCCCATCTCGCCAGCGGCCTCGGACCCGCGCAGTGCGCCGAAATGGCAGACGGCATCCTGCGCTGGGCGCGCGACTTCGCCGACCGCCACAGCCTGCCGCTTGAAGAGGTCAACGTGGGCGGCGGCATGGCAGTCGACTACGAATGCCCGGACGAGACCTTCGACTGGGCCGACTACGGCCGGCGGATGGCGGCCGTCGTTGCACGCCACACCCCTGTACAGGTGCGCATCGAGCCGGGCCGGGCCGTGAGCGCCTACTCCGGGTGGTACGCGACGAGGGTCCTCGACCTCAAGCGCAGCCACGGAAGCTGGTTCGCGGTCTGCGCGGGTGGCACCCACCACCTGCGGACGCCGGCTGCCAAAGGCCACAGCCAGCCTCTCGCCGTCGTGCCCGTCGGCGCTGCTCGCGAGGAGCCCGAGGCTGTGGGCGTACCCGTAACGTTCGTGGGGCAGTTGTGCACGCCCAAAGATGTCCTGGCGCGCGAGGTCCCGGTCGAATCGCTCGCGGTCGGGGACCTCGTGGTTTTCGCCATGGCGGGCGCGTACGCGTACAACATCAGCCACCGGGACTTCCTGATGCACCCGGAGCCTCGCGTCATCCACGTGGACGCCTGACGCTCAACGCTGCGGCGTGCCCTTCTTCCAGTAGCCCATGAACGCGACCTGCTCGCGGTGGATCCCGCACTCGTGGACCAGGTACCGCCGCAGGCCGGTCACCAGAGTCGACTCTCCGGCAATCCAGGCGTAGAAGGGCGCGCCGCTCCATTCCGAGTGACCGCCACCTGTGGTGAACAGGCGCCGGTACTGGGGCGTGTCCCACACCAGCACGCGCTCCGGGCCAACGTCCAGCGGCTCGGGGGCGGCGACCACGCACTCGAGGACGGCGGGTCCCGGCGCACACGAGGGGGCCGGGACGGCCTGGCGCACGGCTTCGGCGAGTAGCGCGCCGTGCGTGTTCCCGCGCCGCTCGAGCCAGGTCACCTTGGCTGCCGCCCCCTTGGGGAGGTCCTCGATCATGGCGGCGTCGGGGACCTCGATGATCGCCTCGGCCACGAGCCCGGCGGGCAGGTCGCGGAGGATTCCCGCGATCGCGGGCAGGGCAGTCTCGTCTCCGGCCAGGAGCACGTGCCGCGCCCGCCCTGGCGCGAACTCGATCCCGGCGCACTGGCCCGCCGAAACGCTTGGACCGATGACGAGCGCGGGGTCCCCGATCCGGATGCTCCGCGCCCAGCGGGCCGCGGGCCCCTGGGGGCCGCCTGGATGCAGGATGAAGTCGACGTCGATCTCCGGGTAAGCCTCCTCGAGGCGGGCCTCACGCACGGTGTAGCTGCGCAGTTCGCCGCGCTCGGCTTCGGGCAGGCGCAGCCACGCCTGCCGCCACGAGCGGCCGGGATCCTCGGAGTCGCGGCATTCAAATGCTTTGGCCCGCGGAAGGGACCGCCCCGGCGAAGGGATCACGATCTTGATCCGCAAGTCCCATGTGGCGCCGTTGTCGGTGGCGAAACCGACCAGGCTCGTACCTCCAAACGTGACGCGGCGCAGGCGGGGACCCAGATCGCGGATCGCGGTCACCGAGAGCGGGAACGGCTTGACTGACTGCGCGGCCAGGCGGCTCACTCCTGCGATGACCGAGCCGGTCATGCCCTGGCCCCGCCCATACCGGACCCCAGCACAACGGCGCCCGGCTCTGCAGCGCCCTTGGCGCGGCCCGCGCTGAGCGGCACTACGTGCGGACGGCCCTCGGAGGGTTCACGGATGACATCGGCCCGAAGGCCGAAGACATCCCAGAGGAGCTCCGGTGTGATGACATCCGACGGCGGCCCCTCAGCAACGATCCGGCCATCCCGCATCGCGATGATCACGTCCGAGTACCGCGCTGCAAGGGAGATGTCGTGCAGCACCATGACGACCGTGCGCCCCGTGTCCTGGTTCAGCCCCCGCACGAGTTCGAGGACGTCCACCTGGTGGGCGAGGTCGAGGTATGTGGTTGGCTCATCGAGGAGCATGAGTTCAGTCTCCTGGGCGAGAATCATCGAGATCCATGCCCGCTGGCGCTGCCCGCCCGAGAGGTCCTCCAGCGGGGTCGCGGCGAGGTCGGCGATGTCGGTGGCTTCCAGCGCGTCCACGATTGCGCCTTCGTCGCTGCGGGAGAACTGTTGGTACCAGCGCTGCCGCGGGTGGCGTCCCCGTGCAACGAGTTCGCCCACGGTGAGTCCGCTCGGCGCGTGGGGTGTCTGTGGGAGGATACTCATCCGCTGGGCTATGGCCCGCGACGACATCGCCGCGACATCGCCGCCGTCGAGCGCCACGCGCCCCGCCTGGGGGCGCAGGAGCCGTCCGAGCCCCCGCAGGAGCGTCGATTTTCCGCAGCCGTTGGGCCCGATGATTGATGTCACGGTGCCGCGGGCGAACGCGACGTCGAGGCCTGATATGACCGTCCGCCCGTCGAATCCCAGGGTCAGGCCGTGTGCGGCGAGGTGTGCGGCGCCGTCCGCTGCCGTGGTTCCGGGCGCGGTGTTCATGGGATTCTCCTCTGGCTGCGGAACACAAGGGCAATAAGTACAGGGGCGCCGAGCACGGTCGTGAAGACTCCGACGGGAAGGGCATGCGGCAGGAAGAACCCCGCCACGAGGTCGCTCAGCACCACGAAGGCGGCGCCGAGCAGGGCGGTGAGCCCGGGCGAGGGCACCACCGTCCGCCCCGCGAAGCGCGCCGCGAGCGGGCACAGGAGCGCGACGAAGGCAACGGGCCCGGCGAGTACGGTTCCGACGGCCGCAAGGAGAACGGCGAGCACCAGGAGCAACGGCCGGCTCCGCCCCAATGGGAGGCCGAGGCTGCGGGCGGTATCGTCGTCGAACGCGCTGATGAGCAGCCACCGGCCGCATGCCCCGGCCACGGCGAGGAGCGGCACCGATGCGAGAAGTGCAGGCACTACGGCCCCCCAGTCCTTGCCGTTGAGCGAGCCCATCATCCAGGTGATCGCCTGGGAGGCATTTGTCACGTCCCCCAGGGTGAGGAGCCATGTGGTGATACTGGACGCGAGGCCAGCGGCGCCAAGGCCGACGAGCACGAGGCGCATGCTGTCGAAGCCCTGCTGGGCGCGCCGGTAGGTGAGCAGGAACACCGCTGTTCCAGTGCCGAGGGCCCCCACCGCAGCCGCGACGGGCATGCCGACGGCGGCCGCCAAGCCGCTGGCACCGCCGTGCCCTGCCCCGGCCAGCACGAGGACCGCGACCGCTCCGGTCGACGCGCCGGCGGTCACCCCCAGGACCTCGGGCGTCGCAAGCGGGTTCCGCGCCACCGTCTGGGTGAGGCCGCCCGCGACGGCGAGGCATGCCCCGGCAACGGCGCCGGCAATGGTTCGCGGGAGCCGGAATTCAAGCACGGTCAGCCTGACCGACCGCGGCAGCGCGGGATCATCCAGGAAGGCAGCAATCACCTGCGAGAGCTCCACCGGCCGTCCAGCCAACATGAGATGACCCGCAACGGCTGCGAGCAGCAGCACCAGCGCCGCGAGGCTGAGCCATGCGATGCGCGGCAGGAGCACGAGGGACGCCGTCCGCACGCGGATCACGCGGGACCCCGGCGCGAGGAGTCCGGGCGCCCCGCTCACAGGGTCACCAGCCGGCGGCGGCGGGCCAGATAAATGAAGAACGGCGCGCCGACGACGGCGAGGACGACGCCGACCGGCAATTCGCCCGGGCGTGCGATGACCCGCCCGGCGGTGTCGGTAAGGAGAAGGAGCGAGGCCCCGAACAGCGCGCTCCCGGGGATCTGCCAGCGATAGTCGGCGCCGACGAGACCGCGCACCGCGTGCGGGACCAGCAGGCCCGCGAACGCGAGCGGGCCTGCGAGAGTTACGGAAGCCGCCGCGAGAACGGCTAGCGCCGCGAGACCGAGGATGCGTGCCCGGGCCACCGAGACGCCGAGCGAGCGGGCAGTGTCGTCGCCGAGAGCGAGGGCGTTCAGCGGGCCGATGTTGGCCACTGCGAGTACGAGGCCAAGGATGATGAGCGGCACGAGCTGCGGAAGCAGGGCACCGCGGGCCGCCACCGATCCCAATTGCCAGAAACGGAGAGTGTCAAGCGCCGCGTCACTGCTGAGGACGATGAGCGAGACAACGCCTCCGGCAAGCGCCGAGACCGCCGCCCCCGCCAGGACGAGCGTGAGCGGAGTTGCACCATGGCGGGTTGCCGAGCCGACGGTGACAACAAGTGCGCACGCAATGACAGCGCCGGCGAAGGCAAGCCCAGCCTGGGCGTAGGTGCTCGCTCCGGTGGCGCCGGGCAGCAGCGATCCGGCGACGATGGCAAGGGCGGCTCCCGGATAGATGCCGAGCAGGCCGGGGTCCGCGATGGGGTTGCGCGTCTGGCCCTGTGCCAGGCAACCAGCCACCCCCACGCAGGCGCCGACGGCGAGAGCATTGAGCGTGCGCGGCCAGCGGAGCTCACGGATGGCAATGTCGGCGACCGAACCGTCCGGGGCGAAAACTGCATGAACCAGCTCTTCGAGGCTTGTGGGCCGTCCGCCGAACGCGAGGCTCAACGCAAGGGAAGCAATGACCACGAGAACTCCCATGGCGAGCCCGAGCGCGGGCGCGCTGCGGGTGTTGGGTGTCCGCAGTGCAGACAGATGGACAGGCACGAAATTCCTCTTGGTAGCTAATTACGTCAGATAAGTTATGCGTATTTCAAATACGTCCGGTACAGTCTACGGCAGCAGTGAGGCAAGGCTTGCCTTACTCCACCCGTTTTGGCCCGAAGCGGCCCGCACCGACATTCGCATCTTTCCTGGAGGACATCCATGACCCGTCTCCGAATCACCCGATCCGTGGTGGCCGCTGCTGCAGCTGCCAGCCTCATAGCGCTCACAGCGTGCGGCGGGCAGGGCGCTGCAGCACCGTCCACAGCGGCGTCTACTGCCGCAAGTAACGTCGACGCCCAGTTCCCCAAGACCATCCAGCACGCGTTCGGGAACACGGAAATCAAGACCGCTCCGAAGCGCATCGTGACGCTTGACCCCAGCTACACGGACGCGGCCCTCGCGCTCGGTGCTGACGTTGCGGGATACGTGATCTACCGCAAGGGCGACGCGGAGTTCCCGTCCTACCTTGGGGACGTCAAGGCCCAGACCAAGGATGCCGCGAACGTCGGCTCCCTTGCTGAGCCGAGCCTCGACAAGATCCTCGCCGCGCAGCCGGACCTGATCGTCTCGGCGAAGGTCCGCCATGAGGCCCTCTACCCTCAGCTTGCCAAGATCGCACCCACGATTATGTCTGTCTCGACCGGACCGACGTGGAAGCAGAACATCGTGATGCTGGGCGACGCACTCGGCAAGAAGGACAAAGCCGAGCAGATCATCCAGGCCTACCAGGAACGCGCAAAGAAGGTCGGCAGCGCGATCCTCGCCAAGAACCCGGGTCTGACGTACTCCTACGTCCGTTTCGCGGGCGAAGATACGGCCCGCCTCTACTCCAGCAAGTCCTTCTTCGGCGAGATCATGGTCGACGCAGGCATCCCGCGCCCCGCCGGGCAGCCTGACTCGGCGGAGAAGATCTTCGTGCCGCTGTCCCAGGAGCAGCTCCCGGCCGCCGAGGCAGGCCTCATCGTTACGTCCGCGTTCGGCCAGGACAGCGCAGAAGGCGAAAAGTCCCGCGCCCAGAAGGAAAAGTTCATGGCCAACCCGCTGTGGGGCACGCTCAAGGGCGAGGTCCTCAACGTTGACGACACCGTCTTCGCGACGTCCGTGAGCCTGCAGGGAGCGCATGCGGTCCTCACCAAGCTCGCCGAGAAGTACGGCGTGGACCCGCAACTGCCGAAAGCCTGACGGCCCCATCCCCAGGATTCGCTCGGGGCCGGGCTTGCCCGCCGACCTCCCCTGGTAAAAGCGATCCGATGGGCTGAGTGACCAGGTCACCAGCCGTGCACAGATACACCATCAATGGGACAGGTTCCTATGGTCAAAGACAGCCGGCCCCGTTCCACCCAAGGAACAGGGCCGGCTATTTTTCTGCTCCCGGACAACGAAAAACTACCGCCAGGGAGGCCCCAAGGCACGCATCTGGTTACGGCCGTCATCAGTGATCCGATCGGGACCCCATGGCGGCACCCAAACCCAGCGCAAACGCCACTCTTCGACGATGCCATTCAGTGCCTTGCCGATCTGCTCCTCGATCAACTCTGCCAAAGGGCAGGCGGCTGAGGTCAGGGTCATGGTGATTACCAGTGCGTTGTTATCCCCGTATTCAATGCCATAGAGGAGCCCCAGATCGACGATGTTCGCGCCCAGGTCGGGGTCAATGACGTTCTTCAGGGTGAGTATGACAGTCTGATCGGAGCCCACTAGGACGGCCCGAACGGTACCCACCAGCCGGACATGCCGAACCTAATG